>JAAFHJ010000505.1 GCA_013298325.1 Myxococcales bacterium
GATCTTCCGCGGGGACGGGGAGGTCCTCTACGAGCTCGAAGCGATGCCGGTCGCCCTCTTCGCGGAGCCCGCTTCTGAGGCGATTGCCGTCGTCTTCGCTGACCGCATCGAGCACTTTCGCCCGTGATGGGGCTTGGTGGTAACTTTATGGAATTTATAAAGTTTTGGGCGACCGCGAACCGGGTCGCCGCCAAGAGAGGTGCCTCTTTGGAGGACGATGGCGCTCAGGAGTTCGTCCGGACACTTTTTGATCAATTTAAGAATCACGAGGGGCGATTGACCGCTGAGAAGTGGCTCGCTCAATCGCTTGAGAACAGTTTTGTTTCGATGGATGAACCGCCGAAATGGGTTGGTGAGCCGTTTTGGCCGTTTTGCGACGGTGCTCCGATGCTGTTCTTTCATCAGTTCACGATGAGCACTTCTGCGACGCACATGCAGTTTCCGCTCGGGGATACTCTGTACGTATTCGGGGCCAAGAAACCTCGCGCAGATGGCAGTTTTTCCGTCGCGTACAGGATCGTTGCGGTCGACGAAGAGGGCTGCCGATCGATCCCGCGGAGCGGGGACATTGTGTTTTGAGTGAACACGGTTCGGAAGAGGAATCCGCCTCCTCGCCATCGCCCAAGCAGGACAGAATCTGGCCTAAATCCTTGGTGAACGACCGGTTGTGCGGGGTGCGCGTCGCCGGCTCGACCGTTGCACGAGCGGCGTGGACCGACTACCGTCCGCGCGGGAATGGTCTCGCTGGCGCCTCCTCCCCCGCAGTCCGGTCAAAAGGTGGGGAGTTACGTGCTTCGCGAGCTGCTCGGTCGCGGCGGAATGGGGTCGGTATTTGCCGCCGAGCATTCCCTCCTCGGCCACCAGGTTGCGATCAAGTTTCTCTCGCGCGCGGCGACGCCCGACGCCCTCGGCAGGTTCGTCCAGGAGGGGAAGGTCGCCGCGGGGCTCGATGCCGAGCGAATTGTGCGTGTTCACGACCTCGCCATCGATCCCGAGCTTGGACCGTACCTCGTGCAGGAGCTTGTCCGCGACCGGACGCTCGCCGACGCTCTTGCCGTTCACGGTCGGTTTTCCGCCGACGACGCGCGCGCGATTGTGCGCGAAGTGGCCATCGGACTCGCCGCGGCGCATGCACGATCAATCGTCCATCGTGACATCAAACCGGCGAATATCTTCCTGTCTGATCGGTCGCCTTGGCGCGTTAAAATTACCGATTTCGGGATCGCGAAGGTCCTGGGAAATCGCTCCGAGGTTTCGACGACGACGGGCGGGCACGTGCTCGGAACGCCGCTCTTTATGTCGCCGGAACAGTGGCGCGGAGAAGTCCCGTCGCCTCAAACGGATGTTTGGGCGCTTGGGATGCTCTTCTGCGTCCTCGCCACCGGGAACCCGCTCCTGACCGGTTCGGCGGGGCAAATTGCGTCGAAGGTGCTCGCGGGAAACCTGCCGCGGATGACGGAAATCGCCCCCGACTGGCCGAAAGATCTCTGCGAGACGGTCGACGCATTGCTTGCTTTTGACCCATTGGCTCGCCCCGCCGATGCGTCGGTCGTCGTTGGCCTTTTGCAAGATCCCAGCGCGACCTTGGATGGCGGCTTCACCGCCGGTGTGCAGCCGAGCCCGTGGACCGCTAGCGCCCGTACGCCGGCTCTGCTCATCGCCGCAGGCCTCGCGCTTGTCGCGGGAATTGCGCTCGCCCAGCGCGCGAACGGAAAGACCGAGAGCGCCGCGCCGGCCCCGTCGGCTTTGGTGACGACGACGGCCACCGCCCCGCCTCCCGAGACCCACACACCTACCGACCCGGTCGGGACGCCGTCGGCCGCGCCCAGCGCCCCGATCGCGAGCCCGGTACCGGTCACCGCGCTCCCACGGGCGCGACCTGTCACTCCGACGCCGAACCCCACCCCGACGGGGCACAAGCCTCCCCCACCCGAGTTGGATGAGCTCAACCACCATTGAATACCCGGCACCGAAAGCGCACGATCTCCCAAGTGATGGCCTCCGCGTTTGTGGGCGGTATTCTCCTCGCTGCCCCGGGATGTAACGTCTTAAAGAGCACCACGTATTGTCACCAAACGACCGCGGCCAACGACTGTGGGCGCGGCACACGATGCTCTGCTGCGGGCTTCTGTGAGCATGGCGGCCCGGTGCATATCGGTGCTTTCCTCTCG
This sequence comes from Myxococcales bacterium, assembly GCA_013298325.1. GTDB lineage: Bacteria > Myxococcota_A > Polyangia > Polyangiales > Polyangiaceae > JAAFHJ01. Next base: position 2,172 of record JAAFHJ010000505.1, read on the forward strand.
TTGACCGGCCAGACGAAGTACACCGCGATCGGCGAAGCCGGCCGCGAGGCGTTTGACTTCGCGACGGAGTTGTTCGGCGGGCGAATCGTGGGCGGCCCCGAGGCTATTTTGGGCCGCGGTATTGCCTTTGATTTGGTCGACGACGGTGCCGTCGTGGACGGGCTCGACACGAAATCCGACGCGCTGATTGCGAACAACCCCGTGGCGGCGATCGGACCGATCTTTAGCTCGCAAGTCTTTGAAACTCAAAAGAAGACGCTTGCGGCGAAGCTCCTGCAGGTGGCCCCGTTCGCCGGCGCTCGTTTGGTGGGTGAGGCCCAGTCGAAGGCACCCGAGGGGCGCTACCTGTTTCAACTCAGCCCCGATATTTACCACGGGTCGCCTCGGGCGATGGTGAAATACCTTACCGAGAATTCGGCCGACGGTCCCTCCGCGAAGACCTGCAAAGAATTCGGTATTATCGCCAACGATGACACGACCGGCGTCGACTACGTCAATTCGTTTTCGGAGCATTTTCGAAACAATTGTCTCAGCCTCCGCTACGTGAAAAAGATCCCCGCCACCCTCCAGGCGCCGACGTTTTACGATGGAATCGTGGCCGACTTTGCGGCGGGGGGCGCCGCGGCGAACACCAGTTGTTTGCTCTATTCCGTCAATCCGGACGTCGCCGGCGCCATCGCCCTCGCGTTTGAACGGCGCGCGCCCGCGCTTGCCGGTCCCCGGTACCACCTCGCTACGTCGCTCCTCCGGTCGGCGAACCTGTTTGACACGACGAAGAGCGCCTACGCCGGTCGCGAAATTCTGTCGCTCGGCTGGTACGGCGTCGACGTCGACGCGGCCCCCGTCCGTCAGGAAGTGGTTCAGCTTCTTGATTTGTACAATAAATATCTAGAAATGCGTGACCGCCCGGCGGTGACGGAACTGCCCGATCGCTTCGCCCAGTATTTCGACGCCGCCGCCGGGATCGCCCTCGCGTTGGAGCTCGCCGGGCCCGACGCCGCGCCGGAGACGTTCCGGGATGCCTACCTGGCGGTGACGTCCGACGGCGGCCAAGATACGGCGTACGGTCCCGCGTCGCTTGGCGATTTGTTGGCGGCGGTACGGCGCGAAAAAGCCTCGTTTCCCGCGCGCGCGCCGGCGGTGAACTACAACGGTGCGGCGGCCGACATCGAGTTTCTGGACTTTGGGTTTATTGAAGCTCCGACGTTCGTCTGGAAAGTGGCGAAGAAGGCCGACAATTACGAGTTTGCGCCGATTCGTCGCTACTCGACCGACGACCTACGAAGCGTCGATGGAACGAAGGCATGCCCGTGAAGTCGCACGTTTGGATTTTCGTCGGTATCTCTCTTTGTCTTGTGGCGGCCCCGGTGGCGCATGCGTCGCCGGAGCGGGAAAACTCCGACGAGATCGCGCGTCAAGAGGTGAGGCGCGGGCTTGCGCTCTTCGGGAAAGGGGAGGCGCGCGCCGCCCTCGTTGAGTTCGAGGCGGCCGCTCTTCATGCGCCCAACGCGAACGGGCCCCACCGCTACGCAGCGGAGTGCCATGCGACGTTGGAGGAATGGGACGCGGCGCTCGCCGAATACGAGAAGTACCTCGCGATCGATCCGACGGTCAGCGACGCCGACAAGGTGCGCGCGCGGATGGAGGCGCTTCGAACGCGGAAGCTCGGCCACCTCGTCATTTCTGCCGATGTCGCCGGCACTGCGGTGGTCGATGGCCTAACGGAGGTGCCGTTAAGCGGGGCGACGAGCGGTCCCCACGAAGGGCAAGTCGATCTCGCACCTGGTGAACATTCCATCGTATTTCGACCTGCTGGCGGCGTGGCCGGCGA
>JAAFHJ010000506.1:0-567 GCA_013298325.1 Myxococcales bacterium
GTCAATCTGGCCGATGCGCACGAACTCCGTCCCGCCGATCGGGACCTCGAACGGCACTTCGACGTGCGTGGTCGCCCACAGCTCGGCTTTCCAGCGGGCGTGATAGCCCATCATGAGCGCGGTGATGCGGGCCCGATCGAACGGGTCCAAGTCGGCGGGGATCGTGGCGAGTGCCGCGGGGAGTTCCGCCGTCGTCCACCACGCTTCAAGTGCGGAGTGCATGAGTTTTCCAAAGCGGAGCGCGAAGCTCCCGTCGTCAGTAGGTCGGCGCAATTCGACGTACTTGTACTGGAACTTGCGCGGACACGTGCGGAAGCAGCTCAGTGAGCTGTTGCTCACGATCGTGAGCGCACGGCGCGGCTCGTTCTTTTGCGGGATCGTCTCGATCGAGACGTCGCCACGGCAAACGTCCAGGTAGTCGCACGCGCTGAAATAGTCAGCGCAGCTGTCGGGATTCTGCGGGAAAAATCCCGCCTTCTCCATCGCCTGAATCTGCCGCAAGTATGCGAGGCTATTGGCATCGTCGCCCACGAGCTGTTGCGGCGACCGCTTGACCAGTGAACGGAC
>JAAFHJ010000506.1:577-3987 GCA_013298325.1 Myxococcales bacterium
TACGCGTCCGGGTTGTTGAGAATGTCGTAGCAGATCCGCTCCTCGAACTCCCAGGGAGTTTCGCCCTTTTTGGGCTTGAGAAGCGGCTTCCTGATGACGTCGTAGATGACGCCCTCGACCTCGATCCCTGACTGCGCCGCGGCGCTGACATAGGCCGAAACCTGCGAATCCAGCGCGAGTCGCCGGAAGTACAGGCCGTCCTGATCGAGGCTTGCACTGGTTGTTTTGTGCTCAATGATAAACGCCATCGAGCACCCCCTTTCATGCGCCGTGCGGCGCGGTTCGTTGTGACTCGCTTGTGATAAGCCAGTGCAGAACGATGCGCAAGGGGAATGATGCGTCAGGCGTATTATTTTTTCATCCGCTCCAAAAGCCGAAGCCCGTGCGCAGATCGTCCAGGTATTGAGCGGCCGTCCAGCCGTCGGTATGGGGCGGCGGAGCGTAGTCGGCGAGGTACAGACGGCCGCGCTCCGCGTCGGGCGCTACGAGGAGAAACGCACGCGCGGCGTTCTGAAGCTCCGGCGGCCCGGCGAGCGGAGGCGCCTCCGGGGCGGGAGCGGCGGCCCGAATGCCGTACTTTACCGCGAGTTTTTCAAGGGAATCCACGCCGGAATCAGCAAGAATACGCTCGGCAAGGAGGGGACCAGCGGTCTCGTACTTCATGAGCCGGTTGATCGTCGGCTGCGCGACTTTGAGTCGGTGCGCCGCGGCGGCCTGGCTCCCCAAGTCGGGCCGGGCAATCAAGTCGACGACGTACATCCGCATGGCCTTCCGGTAGTCCTCTTCCAGCGTGTTTGTGCCCATGGGAAATGCATAGCTTCCGCGCATGATGCGCACAACATCGAAAGAAGTGTTTGACTCGCGATACACGGTGCGTATGGTGCCAGGCTGTATGCGCCTATCGAAGAATCATCATCGCCTAGACCAGGCGATCCTCCAGTCCAAACGGCTCCTCTGCGACGTGGCGGCCGGCTTCGGCGTCTCGACGACGACCCTCTACGCGTGGCGCAAGGGCAAATGGCGCCCCTCGGTGCGCGCCGCGAACGAGATCAACGCCGTCTTCCCGTCGGTCCCGGTGTCCGAATGGTGACCGATCTCGGGAACGAAGCGATCAACCTCGCCGCCGAACTCATCATGCGGTTCGAAGCCGGCGACGAACTGACGGCGACCGAGCACGCTGTTGTGGCGTTCTTGATCGCAGCCGCACACCAAGCGCGCGTGAAGGACGGCCAGCGATGAGGGTAAAAACTGTGGTCCTCGCCGGGGGGCGCCTCCCGGAATACAAGACGGCGGACGCGAGCGGAGCCGACGCCTACGCACGCGGCGACACCGTCATCCCTGCCGGTGGCGTTCGGAAAGTCCCCCTTGGGATCTGCACCGAGTTCGCCAAGACGCATGAGCTCCAGGTGCGACCGCGAAGCGGGCACTCGATGAACGGGATCGTCGTAATCTTCGGAACCGTCGACGCCGACTATCGCGAAGAAATCCACGCGATTTGCCACAACGTCAACGACTATGACGTGACCGTCACCGACTGCTCGCGCATCGCGCAGTTGGTGCTCGCCCCCATCGAACGCGCGACCTTCCAGTCGAGCCTGAAACTGTCGCCAACGAGCCGCAAAGGCGGCTTCGGGAGCACGGGGCTATGAGTGCAAGCTACATCGTCCAGCTCCCCGACGGCCGCGTGGTCGCTTCGGCGACGACGTTTCTCGACGCCAAGCGCGCACTCGATACACGCGATGATGCGCCTCCTGGAGCGGCAGTGGTGCGCGCGTGCGACGGCGTCGTCTTGGCGCGCAAGGGCGCCAGCATGGAGGGCCTCGCCGTCAAGATGATGAACAACCAGGCCGGTCGCGCGGATGGGTGGTTCGCATGACCTGGACCATCGAACGTCGGAGCATTCCGCACCTGCACGCGCTGGAAGAGGCGCGCGTGAAGTGCAACCGCGGCCACCTCGCGCACAAGCCCACGCGCATCATTCGCGGGGCGACAGTGACGCCGCCGTCTCACCCGTGCGAGCGGTGTGCCCGCATGGACGCGCAGCGCGCGGTCCCACGCGAGCCGAAGCCACGGCGCACGACGGAAGATCGCATTGCGGAGCATCGCGCGAAGGCGGGCGAACACCTCGCGCGCGTGGCCGAGAAGGCGGCGCGCCAGGAAGAAGCGCGAAAGGCGCGTCAGGCGCGCGAGGACAAGCGCGCACGGGAGCGGCTGAAGAGCGCGGAACGGTGGGCGAAGGCGGGCCGGGTCGCGCGGCGGCTGGTGAAGCTTTGGGAGGCGGGCGAGTTGCCGCCGGAAGTTCTTAAGATGTTGGAGGTCGCGTGAGCGAATTTGGCTTTTACGTGGTGTTATGCCTTTGCGCGCGGAAAGGGGGCGACAAGTGAGCAGCGAAGACTTCGCCGGGTACGGCGATTCCCTGACATTCAGCGTCAATCGGGCCGAAAGCGCCAAGGAGCCGGTCACACTTGAGGCCGTCAAGAGCGCACTGGACGACTTGCGGCGGACGGTCTCGCCGAGTCCGATGGTCGGCATCGACTTTGCGGCAGGCATTGACCAGACGCGGACCTATTCGTGGAAGGTCACGCAGATCCGCACGAACTTCGGCCTTCCGTTCTTGGCGAGTTCGCTTGTCTACGACGAACGTCGACCGCTGAAGCGTCGCAAGGCGGGAAGCGCGGCGCATCGCCGGTACATGCGGCGCGTTGAGAAGCGGGGCGCCAAGTGAGCCCCTATCGATCGACCGCCACGCGGGAGCCAGACGCAGAAGACGCCTTCGCGGCTCGCCTCGTCGCGACGCTCCGCTTCGTCATGTGGCTTTGCCGCTTGGCCGCGGAGTGCCAAGCGGCCGGAACTGTTGTGAAGCAAGGAGAGACCAAGTGAAGAACTTCGAACTGCATCGAATCGTTGACGAAACCGGCATCTCGGGCACCGGCATCATCATTCCCGCGCCGAAGGGAGGTGCCAGGTGAACGAAATTACATGGCCGTTCGCCGCGCTTGCCATCGCGCTTGCTGGCCTTTGGCTCTGGGCAGCGCTCCGCATCCTCGACCAACGGCAATCCATCGTGCTCTCGGCCGAGATGATCGTCGCGCTTCACAATCGAATCCGTGACCTGGAGAAAAAGAAATGAGCGCAGTAGACGGAATCGACGAATTCGCGGCGCAACTGGCCGGAATCCTGAAGGAAAAGAACGCAGCTTACGGCGACAGCTTCGCTCGCGTGCCGACGATGCTCGTGGCGCTTTTCCCCGACGTTCCGCCGGAGAAGCTCGGCAACATCCTGTTTTTCGCCCGCATCTTCGACAAGGCCGGGCGCATCACGCAGGACCCTCTCGGCGCCGGAGAAGACGCGTTCTTGGACCTTGCCGGCTATGCGCTGTTGCAGGCGAACGTGCAGCGGCTGAAGCGGGA
>JAAFHJ010000507.1 GCA_013298325.1 Myxococcales bacterium
CGTTACACCTGCGACGCGGACCGTCAGATCCAGTCTGATCAGGCACTGGAAAAGGCCAAGGCCCTCGCCATCGCGAGCGGCGCGCACGCGGTCAAAACCGAACTCGTGGTGCGTCACGCGACCCGCGCGAGAGCCCCTGAGGTGACCGACGCCGTCACCCTCGCGGAGAAGCTTGGCGTCCTCTGGACTGCCCGCGACACCATGCCGGAAGGCGAGGACCGCGAGGCATTGGCCGCAATGATTGCTGAGATTGAGGAGGTGGCAAAATGATCAGCAAAGAAGAGCGTGCGGAACTGCGAAAGCGTTTAGCAGACGCACTGTTGGGGCCTCCGTGGGACGCTGCCCGTAGCTTTTTCGATGTGAACGAAGCGGGAATCGCCGTTGCTGCCGTCAACGCAGCCCCGAATCTCCTCAACGCCCTAGACGCGGATCTTGAGGTCGGCCAATGACCGCCCGGCTCCTCTCCCTCTCCGTCGACGGCTTCGGCGCACTCGACGGCGTCTCGGTGGATCTCACCGCCCTCTCCGCGCCCCTGGTCGCCGTCTGCGGCCCCAACGGCAGCGGCAAGTCGACGCTCCTCGAATGCTTCGCGGCGCTTCTCTACCGGTCATTCCCGACGCGCGGAAACGGCTCCCTGAAGAGCATGGCAACCCGCCGCAATTCCTGCCTGTCTGGCAGCGTCGAAGCGGCCGACGGGGAGACGTACACCATTCGTCACCTCGTGGACGGGACGAGCGGCGCGAGTGAGGCGACTGTCACCCGCGCGGACGGCTCCCAGGTCGTCGCGAGCGGCAAGGTGACGGAATTCGACGACTGGGTGAAGCGGACCTTCCCGCCCGTCGACGTCTTCCTCGCGTCGACGTTCGCCGCGCAGAACTCCGCGCAATTCCTTGGGATGAAGGCGGCTGATCGCAAGGGCGTACTGCTCCGCGTCCTTGGCATCGAACGGCTCGAACGCCAGGCGGAGCACGCGCGGGAGCGCGCCCGTGAGGCGAAGGGGCGCGTAGAGCTCGCAGCGTCGGCACTCGACCAACTCGCCGTGATGGGGGCCAACGACGTCGTGGCCCTGGAAGAGGCCGTCGTCGATGCGCGCACCGCCCTCGCGGCCGCCGAACTCGACGCCGTCGCCGCCGGCGAAGCGCTGGAAGCCGCCCGCGCTGCGGACGTCCTTGCGACCGAAGCGGAGAAGCGCCGCGCCGCCCTGGTCGAAGCGCAGGACGCCGCGAAGGCGCGCCACGAGGTAGCGAGCCGCAAGCTTGCCGACCTCAAGACGCGGATCGCGAACAACCGTCGCGTGACGGAAGACGCGGACAACATCCGCGCTGCGGTCACCCGTGCCGCCGACTACGCCAAGCAGATCGCCGCCGGCGAGGCCGCCCTCTACGAGTACGAACTCAGCCGCGCGGAGTCCCGTCAGAAGCTTGTCGAAACAGACAGTCGACTGAAGTTTGCGCGTGCGGACCTCCGAGCCCTCCGTGACCCGTCAGCCGACATCGCCCGCCTCGAGGCGGACACCGTGGCCGAACTGGAGGCGCGTCTCGCCTTCGCGCGCACTGCCCTGGAAGACCACCGGATGCTGGCGGCACGCAAAGCGACCGGCGAGGCTCACGCGCGCATCGTCGCCCTTCGCGCCGGCCTAACCCGCGTGCAGGTGGCGGAATCGCTCGACTTCGCGAAGTCCACGGCGATCGCAACGCTCGTTGACGACGATTCGGCAGACGATGCTGCCCGGAACCTCGCCCCCGTTGAGCGGTCCTACTACCGCGAACAGGACGTCACGATCGCCGAGCGCAACCTCAGCAATCGGACGGTCTGGTACGCCGAGCTTCTCGCGAAGCGCGCCGAACGCGAGGCGAAGGCCACCGAAGTCGCCGCCCTGGAAGCGGCGATCGCCGAACTCGAAAGCGGGACCCGTCCCGACCCGTGCCCCGATCTCGAGAGTCTCCGCGCGACCTACGCGCGCGCTCAGGAGCTCGCGAACCTGGCGCCGCGCATCGTCGACGCCGAAGCGCGCATCGCCGAACTCGAACCGCAAGCGGACGCCGCCGCGGCTCAGGTGGAAGCGGAGCGCCTGATCGTAGCCGACCGCCTGATCGATCTGTTCGCCAGCGTCGTCCCGCCGCGACCCGACCTCGCATCCGCCCGCAACCGGGTTTCGATCGCGACGAACGAGGTCACCAAGGCGCAACGCGCCCTCGCCGCTGCCGAAGAGCGCCTCTTCAACGCGTGGAAGGCGTCCAGTCTGGCGGATGAGCAGCGCGCCGACCACCTCGCCGCCACGCGGGCCGCGCAGCGATGGGGGCGCCTCGCCGCCGACGTGGGGAAAGACGGCCTGCAAGCCCTCGAAATCGACGCGGCCGGCCCAGAACTGACGACGCTCGTGAACGACCTCCTCGAATCCTGCCTGGGGAGCCGCTTCGCCGTCACCATCGAAACGCAGCGCGCCTCTGCCGACGGCAAGCGGCAGATCGAAGGCTGCGACGTCCTCGTGACCGACCGCGAACGCGCCCGCACGGACCGCGTCGAGACGTTCAGCGGCGGCGAGCGCGTCCTGATCGGCGAGGCGGTGTCCCTCGCCCTGACGATGCTGGCGGCCCGCCGACTCGGCCACGGGGCGACCCTGGTGCGCGACGAAAGCGGCGCCGCACTCAGCCCCGAAAATGGCCGCGCCTACGTCGCGATGCTCCGCCGAGCGGCAGTCCTCGCCCGCGCCGACCGCGTCCTGTTCGTGACGCACAATCCCGACCTTGCCGCACTCGCGGACGACCGAATCAACCTTTCAGAAAAGACCACGGAGGCGCAATAACTCGCATGAGTACCAAGACCGCAAATGATAAACTAACCGAACTCAGAAGAGCGTCACTCGCCGCGAGCATGAGGTTCTCGGCGGTGTCCGACAAGCACTCGCAAGCAGTGAAGGCCGCAGGCCAACTGAACACCGAAAAGCTCACCGCGGAAGCGGAGTTGCACAAGGCAAACGCGGAGCTTTCCGCATTTGTCGCATCGCAGAAAGCAGGCAAAGCACAATGAAACAGATCACGATTGCGGGGCGCGTCGGTCGCGACGCAGAGATCAAACAGTCCAAGAACGGGAAGACCTACGCGTCGTTCTCGGTCGCGGTGGATTGCGGCAAGGACTCAACCGGCGAAAAGCGCCCGTCGGTCTGGTTCGATTGCACCCTTTGGGAGCGACGTGCGGAAGCCCTTGGTCCGCACATTCGCAAGGGGTCGTTCGTGGTCGTCTCTGGGGACGTGGACGCCCGCGCCTATGTCCCGAAGGAAGGCGGCGAACCGAAGGCGGTCATGAGCATTCGCGTTGGCGAGTTCACGTTCGGCGGTGGCGGAGATGAACAGCGCGCCGCTGGTGGCGGGGGAGGGCAGCATCGAGCGGCGGGAGGCTACGGCGGCGGCCAGCGTCCGAGCGGCGGGGGAGGCCAGCAACGGCAAGCCGCGGCGCCCGCGCCGACGGATGACTTCGGCGACGGCTTCGGCGGGGACGACGAAATCCCTTTTGATTGAGCCGTGACGGACGAACGCCGACCCGTCACGGCCAACCAGGCAAACGAAGGAACTCCCATGACTCAAAAGACATTGATCGCGGACGCGGTCGCACCTGCAAAGCCCAGAAAGGTAGGCGAGTGCGCGTGCGACGGGAAAGGCTGGATTCCGCCAGAAGGTGGCGGATGGGCCACACGGTGCACTGGCTGCACCTGGGTGTCTGAACGGCACAAGCGCCTCGCGGAAAGCCTAAAAAAGGCAGCGGTGAACCTGGAGAAACTCGGCGGCGCACCCACGGAAAAGCAGGTTGCGGATGCCGAAAAGATTCGGGAACGCGGATGGCAAGCGAGCGAGTGCAAGGACCTTAAACAAGCGATTGAGCGTGAGATGGAATCTCCACTGACCGGATGCGAGTGTTCCCGCTCGTATTGCGAATGCGAGAGCGAGGACGACCAATGAGAATATCAGCCCCCAAAAAAGCCCTCCTCC
>JAAFHJ010000051.1 GCA_013298325.1 Myxococcales bacterium
ACGACGACGCAACTGCGGCCCAGAAGCAGGCCCACGACGACGCAATTGCCGCTCAGAAGCAGTCCCACGACGACGCAATTGCCGCCCAGAAACAGTCCCACGACGACGCAATTGCCGCCCAGAAACAGGCTCACGACGACGCCCTTGCAGCCAAGAACGCAGAAAACGCGGCGCTTGAGGAGAGCCACGCGGCGGCTCTCGCGGCTCTCGCGGCCGCCGGTCAGGCGACGAAAGAGGCCCTCGAAGCGACGATCGCCGAACGCACCGCGGAAGGGGCCTCCTTGCGGGAGCAGCTCGCGGTCGCTGAGGCGAAAAGTGCTGCACTTGTTGCAGAAAAGACCCTCCTCGAAGAGAAGGTCGCCGCCTTGGAGGCGAAGCTTGCGACCGCTGAAGCGGAGCTCGCCGCAAACAAGGCGGCGCTCGTGGAGGCGACGCGCACGAAGGACGCAGAAAAGGTACGTGCCGATACGGCGCAGGCGAAGTGGGAGGCCGACAAGGCGACCCTCGAGCGCGCGAAGGATGCCCTTGCCGATGTCCTTCTAAGGATTGAAGAAGTCGAAGCGCGGACCTGACCGGCACTAGAGCGCGCGGGCGGCGAGCTGCTTCGCCTCTTCGCGCGCTCGGGCGAGCACGCGTTCCTGATCGAGGCGGAGGTGCTCGCCGTGGCGGACGACCTCTTCGCCGCGCACGAAGACGTGGGTGACGTCCCGCGCGGTCGCTGCGTAGACGAGCCGCGAGTGGACGTCGCCGCCGGGCTCGATGTGGGGGGCGTCGAGGCGAACGATGGCGAGATCGGCCTCGTAATTCGGCGCAATTTTTCCAATTTTGTCGTCGAGGCCGAGGGCGCGTGCGCCGTCGATGGTCGCGAGACGGAAGGCCTGCTTGGCCGGGAGCGTGGTGGTGCCGCTGCGGACCTTCGCGAGGAGGGCGGCGTGGCGGAGCTCGACGAAGGGGTCGAGGTTGTTGTTGCAGGGGGCGCCATCGGCGCCGAGCGCCATCGGGACGCCGCGCGCGAGGAGCTCGTGGACGCGGGCGATCCCGGAACCAAGCTTGAGGTTCGCACTCGGGCAGTGGACGAAGCGCGTGCCGGCTGCCGCAGCGGCGTCTGCCTGGGCGTCGTCGAGCTGAACGCCATGGGCCAACAGGACGTTTTTTCCCCAAAAACCCCACTCTTGGAGGGCATCGACGTCGTCGCGGCCAAGGATCCCGCGGACCGCCTCCCGCTCACCGGGGTGCTCGGCGGCGTGGCTGTGAAGGAGGGCGCCGTTCTCCTTGGCGCGCTCGGCGACGCCTCGAAAGAGGCGCTCCGTACAAGAAAGGATGAACCGAGGGGCGTAGGCATACCCAAGGAGACCGCCGGCGCCGCCGTGCCAACGCTTGTAGAGTGCATCTGATTCCGCAAGGCTCTCGTCGGTCGATTCGCGGAGCCCCGCCGGGACGTCGGCGCCAGCGTCCATCATCGTTTTGCCCGAAAATCCGCGCATTTTTGCGCGTTCCATCGCTGCAAACACTTCGTCGTGGTGGCGGACCGTGCCCATGTCGAGGATCGTCGTCGTCCCCGCGCGCATCATCTCAAGGAGCCCGAGTTCTGCGCTCGCGGCGAGGCTCACCGGCGTGTGCGCCGCTTCAAAGGGCCAGATTCGTTCCTTGAGCCAATCGAGCAGAGGGAGGTCGTCCGCCATGCCGCGGAAGAGGACCTGGCACAGGTGGACGTGGGCCTGAACGAAGCCGGGGATCACCGCGCAGCCGCTGGCATCGACAACACGGACGACGCCGCCGCCCGGAATTTCCCCGCCACGGGGCACAACCGCTTCGATGCGCCCCCCGTCGCCAAGGAGGAGATCGGCCTCGAGAACGCTGTCATGGTCGTCGTTGGTGACGATCGAACCGCCCGAAATCCAGGTCTTCACCGGGACGACGCTACACCGCGCCAACGCGCTTTCGGCGAGCGAATTCCCTCGTTCCGGGCGAAAGAAGCATTGCGCGCCGCGGCGTAGGCGAGGAAGAGTCGCCGCCATGGCGACCGAGATTTGCGGAGCGATTCTCGACTTTGGCGGGAGTCGGCCTCCCGGGTTCCTGGAGGCGTCTGCGCTCGTTGCCGTCCTTGGGGAGCCGGTGATCGTCCCGTTTCCGAGCAGTACCGGAACTGTCGAATGCACGCTCTTTGAAGGCGTAGCCGTCACGGTCTATCGCGTCGGTTTGGCCAAAACAGCCATTGTTATTGCGCCCGCTGGCGCCGATCCCCGAAGCCGGGTTGTGCTGCACGGACTGACGGTACGCGCAGTGGCGCGAGGCACTGCCATCGCCGACGGCTTGATCGCGGTTGAAGGCGAAGTTTTTGAAAATATTCCGATTCATGAACTCCTGGAGGCGGCCGCATCGAGCCTACTCCTGGCCATCCCTGCAACGGTGGGGAACGAAGGAACGCAAGCATGAGCCAGGAACGCACAGGGCTTTTTTCACGATTCTTTGGGAAATCAGATCCGGGAGTCGCTGGGCGTGGCCCCATTGAAACAGTCTCGCTTTGGCGGGCTTTCGAGACGATTCAAACCCAGGTTCGGAGCGTCCACGAAGGGAGCGGCGCCCTCGTCCCGAAGCTCGTCCGCCAAGCGAGCCTCTCCGAAGGGGCCATCGACCGCGTGCGCGCCGGACGGACGCGCAGTCGTGAGCTTCGCGAAGGGATCCGTCGCGTTTCTCAGGTGCTCGAACGTATTGAAATTGTAGCGCTTAATGCTTCTCTTGAGGCGGCGCGACTAGGCGACTCTCGGGGCCTCCCTCTCACGCTGATCGCCGACGAAGTGAAGGGGCACGTCCTTCGTGGCCTCGCCGGCGTGGAGGACCTCGCCACCGCCGTCGATGAAACCGAACGGGAACTTGGGCGCTGCGAAACCCAAATTGAGCTTGCGAGCACCGTCGCCAGTGAGGCCGGCCAACAGGCGGCACGCATCCAGGATGGGGCGCGGATCGCCTTTGACGCCGTCGAGGACTTCGCCACGAAGCTGCGGGTTGCGACCGGAAGCGACGCCGAGACCAGCGAAGCGCTCGCGGCCGCTGTCGACCACGCGCGCTCCCTCGCCGATGCCCTCAGCAAACTTGCGGGGCGGGTCCCACGGGCCCTCCTGGTTGCGGCGCTCCGTCCGGTCCTCGAGCCGCTCTTCGGCCTTGTCGACGACGACGCTCGTGACGAGGGTACTTGATGGATCGCGAGCTTGTTGCGTTATTAATTAGTGAGATTGAAGGGCGTATTTCGTCTGTTGAATCGGCGCAAGATGTCGACCGACGGCGCACGCTTCGCCATGCGCTTCATGCCATCAAGGGGGCCGCAGGAATGGCGGGGGCGCGCGAGCTTGCGGCTCGTTGCGGGCGCCTCGAAGAGGAACTTGATGGTACTGATGTTAACGATTTTGAAGTGATTTCCGCGCTTCGTGACGCTCTCGGACGCCTCCAGAGCGGAGGCGCCTTCTCCCAGTGGCCGCGCCCCGAACCGGATCTTCGCGCCCGCGCCATTGATGCCGCCATCGCGCCCCACTACACGGTCGAGGTGGGGGAACGGCTTGCTGCGATCGACGAGCTGCTTCAGAATCCTTCAAAGGAAGATTCTTACGACGACTACGATGCGCTCTTTCGCCACATTCACACGCTAAAAGGGGCGGCGAGTGCCGCCGGAGACGACCCGCTCGCTTGGTTCTGCCATGGGCTCGAAGATGTACTCTGCATGCTTCCGACGACCCTCGAAGCGCCGCTCGTTTCGCAGGAGGCGCGGGCGCTCCTTGCGCGGTTTCGCCCGGTCCTTGCCGGCCTGGTCGCCGCGCCAAACGCCACCCTCGAAGCGCTCCGCGGGCGCGTCTCTGTCGCGCCTGGTGCGGCGGTTTCACGGCCCCCGGAGCCGCCGGTGCCGCCCAGTGAAGGGGCTGAATTTGCAGCTGCTTCTCTCGCCCCAGATACGGTGCGGGTGTCGCTTGCTGCCCTTGAAAGTCTCTCTCAGACGCTCGCCTCCGTCGCCCGCGATCGCGACCGCGCCCTCCGTGCGGCAGCGAGCGGCCTCGGTGCAGCCCGCCGCCTTCGGCAGCTTCGAGGCGAACTTGCCGAGGCGCTCCGCCTCATCGGGCCGCCACGACCGTGGGGGGCGCCGGCTGCGGCGATTGAGCGCGTCCGGGTCGTCGCCGAGGCGCTCGGCCGGGCGTCGTCGACGATTGAAACAGATGCATGGTACACACGAAGCGCCGATGCCGACTTTCGTGCGCGTGTCGCGACGGGACTCCGTACGCTTTCAGATCTCGAGCGCGTCCCCGCGAGCGGGCTTTTTGCTCGTTTTCGACAGACCGTCGACGCTGAGGCACGCCGCATGGGGAAGCCGGTCCGCGTCCTCCTGACGGGTGGCGAAGAGCTGATTGAGCGCCGCCTCTTTGAAGCGCTCCAGGAATCTTTGTTGCAACTTGCACGCAATGCCCTCGCCCACGGCGTCGAGACCGCCGAGGCGCGCATCGCTGCGGGCAAGGATCCGACGTCGCTCATTCGTATCGAAGCGGCGCGGCGCCCGGATGGCTCGGGGGAGCGGCTCGTCATCGCCGTCTCCGACGACGGCCCCGGCGTGAACGTCGATGCCCTCCGCGCGCGCGCCGAAGAGCTCGGTTACGAGGGGCCCTTCGACGACACGACCCGTCTTTTGCGCCTACTTTTGCTGCCGGGCGTGTCGACCGTCGATGGCGGCGAGGGGGAGGCGTGGCTCGCCGGGCGCGGCGTCGGCCTCGATGTGGTGAACGCTACGGCCCGCGCCCTCGGCGGCGAACTCTTCCTCTCGACGGCGCGCGGGCGCGGTTTCCGGGTCGAAATTTCGGTCCCGACGGAGACGACGTTTCTGACGGCGCTTCTCGTGAAAAGTGCAGGATACACGTTTGCCATTCCGGCTGCAGCGGTCCTTGCCGTCCACCTGCCGGCGACCGGCGGCCCCAATGAGACAGGGCCCCGGGCACGGAAAATATCGGAAATATTGGGTCTTTCGCCCCCTTCGGCGGCGCCGTCCGAGCCGACGTCGCGGGCGCGTGTCCTCGATCTTGGAGCCGCCGGCGCTCGCGTGGGGGTCGCCGTCGACGCCGTACTCGGCGTGGAGAATGGTGGCGCTCGCCCCCTCGGCCACCGGCTCGCTGGTCAAGGGCCCTATGCGGCCGTCTTCGTCGGCGGCGCCGAACTCCCCTGGCCGGTGATCGACGTCGACGCGTTCCTCGTCCTCGCCAGTCGCCGCTCCCCGCGCCCACGCACCGAACCGCCTCCCGCATTCCCGCTATGATTCGTCGTGCTGTTGAAACAGATATTCTGGCCATTTCGGCGCTTCGAGATCGGCTCTTCCCCGAAGATCAAACCGATTTCGCGCGGGAGCTTTCCCTTTTTTCAACGCGCCTCTGGCTTGCCGAGTCCGAAGGGAACCTCTGCGTCGGCTTCCTTTTGGCGTGGGTCGTTGTCGACGAGATACATCTTCATCTTGTCGGTGTTGCAGAAGAAATACGCGGAAAAGGGGTCGCGCGTGCCCTACTCGTGCCCTTCCTGGATCCCCACCTCGGCGATGGAATGCTCTCGTGTGCGCGACTGGAAGTTCGTCGTGACAATGAAGGGGCTTTCGCGCTGTATCGAAGCGTCGGGTTCCGCATTGTGAACACGCGAAAGCGCTATTACGCGGACGGCTGCGACGCCTTCGAGATGGCGCTCCCCTTCGAGGACGGGCGCCCGGCACCGCTCGCGAGCGACGACCCGTAACGCGCGTCCGCCCGGAACCGCCGCAGGCGGTGAGGAAACGGCGCGCGGGACTGTAGCCATACGCGCGTCCGCCCGGAACCGCCGCAGGCGGTGAGGAAACGGCGCGCGGGACTGTAGCCATACGCGCGGCCAAGATCGGTCTAGAGTGCGCGCCATGCGTCTTCGCACGGCCCTCGCCCCCTTCGCATCGCTCCTCTTTTCGCTCGCGGTGACGACCCCCGCCGCCGCCCGCCTCCCCGGCACCGATGCCGGCGGAAAGGCCCCGACGACCCCGGACGCCGGCAAGAAGCCGCCGAAAGAGGGCGGAAAAGAGGAAGAATCGCCGGTTGTTAAAGGGAAGACCCCCCTCGCGGAAGGGGCGCGCCTTGTCGAGGCCGGGCAGCTCACGGAGGCGGAGGAGATCCTCAGCAAGCTCGGGGGTGCCGAGAAGCCACGCGCCCAGCTCCTCCTCGCCCGCGGCCAATATTTGCGGGGAAACTACACGAAAGCGAGAGAGCTCCTCGCGGGCGCGCGGAATGGCGACGAAGCGACCAAGCTCGAAGCGCTTCTTATTGATGCGAAATTGCTCGCGATTGCCGGGAAGCGCGCAGAAGCGATCGCCCTCCTTGAGCCGAAGAAGGGGGTCGCGATTGGCGTGAAGCCGAGCCCCGCCCAGGCGTCGCTCATCGCCGCAGCGCGTGCATTGCGCATCCAATTGGGGGAACTCTACATCGACGTCGGCAAGCGCGGGGACGCCGACGAGCCGCTCCACGCTGTCATCGATGAGTACGAAGATCTCGACCCGAGCGACATCGCCGGGCTGACCGACGTCGGCCGGGCGGCCCACTTGCTCCGGGCGATTCGTGATGCAAATCAGGCCTATTCGGAGGCGGAGAAGGCCTCGCAAGGCGCCGGTCAGCGTGCCCCCGTCGAGCTCCTGCGGCGTCGCGCCTTGCTCTTCTTGGAGAAGTACGACGCCGGCCATGCGGAGGAGGTCCTCCGGGACGCGAAGAAGCTCGCGCCGAAGCGGGCCGATCTTCTCGTGCTCGAAGCGCGGCTCGTGCTCGAGCAGGCGCTCGACTTTGATGGTGCCAACAAACTCCTCAACGAGGCGATCGCACTCAACGACAAACTCCCGGAAATCTACGCGATTCGCGCCGGGATCAAACTTCGTGACATGGACATCGCCGGCGCCGACGCCGACGTCGCCAAGGCGCTGAGCCTCGACCCTAATCACCTCGAAGCGCTCAGCGTGAAGGCGGCGATCCGCTTCCTGGACGACGACCTCAAGGGGTACGAAACGGCGAAAAAGGCGGTCTTTGCGAAGAATGGCGAGTACGCGGAATTCTTCGTAATTATGAACGAATTCGCCGAGTGGGAGCACCGCTACGGCGAGATCGTGAAGATGATGGCGGAGGGGGCCAAGATCGACCCCGACGACGGGCGTGTCCTCGCGGCGTGGGGCCTCACCGCCATGCGCGACGGCGACGAAGACGGCGGCCTCGCGATCCTCGAGCAGGCCTTCAAGAAGGACAAGTACAACGTTCGGGTGTATAATACACTGAATCAGTACGACAAGGTCATCAAGCGCGACTACGATCTCGCGAAGGCGGCGGACGGGAAGGGGATGTCGATCCGTTACCCAAAGGCGGAGCGGGCGCTCCTCGAGCGCTATGTGCCCCAGTTTCTTGGGACGGCGTGGGCGAGCATGAAGGCGCGCTACGATTTCGTCCCCTCCCAGCCGATCCAGGTCGAACTCTACAGCGCCCGCGAGCACTTTGCCGTGCGCACATCGGGGCTCCCGAACATCGGCATTCAAGGCGTTTGTTTCGGAAAGACCGTCGCCGCGATGAGCCCGAAGAGTGAGCCCTTCAATTGGGGGAACGTCGTTTGGCATGAGCTCGGACACGTCTTCGCCATTCAGCTTTCGAAGAACCACGTCCCGCGCTGGTTTACCGAGGGCCTCTCCGAGTACGAGACGATCGCCAAGGAGCCGAGCTGGCAGCGCGAGCTGGATCCTCAGCTTTATTCAGCGATTAAGGCAAACCGTCTCCCCGGCGCCGTCGACATGAACCAGGCGTTTACCCACGCGGAGAGCGCGATGGACGTGACGGTCGCCTACTACGCGGCGAGCCAAATGATCCTGTTCTCCGTCGAAGAATGGGGAATGACTGGCATTCGAAAGGCGCTTGCCCTTTGGGGCGAAGGGAAGAAGACGCCGGAGGTCTTGAAGCTCGCTTTCGGGGCGTCCCCCGAGGAGTACGACCGTCGTTTCCGCGCGTGGGCGCTCGGGCGCATGAAGCGCTACGACGCCCAATGGCTCTTTGATGAGCGGCCGATGCCTCTCGAAAAGGCGAAAGTGGCCGCCGAGAAAGATCCAAAGAACGCGCGCCTCCAGGCCGACTTCGCCTTTGCGCTTATCGCGGAGCGGAAGCTCGACGAAGGGAAGAAGGCGCTCGCCGCGGCGCTCGCCCTCGACCCGAAGCAGCGGGAAGCACTCTATCTTTCAGCAAAAATCGCGCTTGGTGGGAAGAAGGTCGACGAGGCGAAGACGCTGCTCGCGAAGCTCATCGATGTTGGGGGCGACGGCTACACGGCGCGCACCATGCTGGCCGACATCGCCGAGGCGACGAAGGACAAAGCCGCTTTCCGTCTCCATTCCGAGGCGGCTCATCGGTGGGATCCCGATCAAGTCGAGCCGTTGCAAGGGCTCTACGACCTTGCAACGTCCGAAAAGCGCGACGACGACCGCGTCACCATCCTTCGTGATCTCGTCCGCCTCGATCAGCACGACCCACGCCCGTGGCGGAATTTGCTCGCGCTTCTCGTCGAAAAGAAGGCCTACGGCGAGGCGCGGAAGCTCGGCGAGCAGGCGGTCTTCGTTGCCGTCAATGACGGTAGAGTACACGCATCCTACGCCAAAGCGCTCGAAGAGCTGGGGGACGCGCGCGGCGCTCTGTTCGAGTACGAGAGCGCCGCCCTCTGCGAAAACAAGCCGGAAGACGAGGCGCGCATCCAGGACGCATTCGCGGGAATCCTTGAAAAACAAGGGAAAAAGAGCGAAGCGGCCGCCCATCGCAAGGAAGCCGACGAGGCCCGAAAAGCGGTGAAGCCGGCCGGGAAACCGGGCGCCGAGGGGGACGACGAGGAGGATGAGGACGACCACGACCACGAGGACCCCCACGGCCCGGCGAAACCGGCCGGCGAGAAGGGGCGTGAGGCGGCAAAGCCGAAGGGGAAGTAGTCGGACTCTCACGGCGAGACGGGAGTAGCGACCTTGCAAGCGCTTCGGCGCGAGGCTAAGGGGCGCCATGGCCAAGGCTATCCCGCTCTCGCTCATCGAAAAGCTCCCGAAGACCGACCTCCACGTCCACCTGGACGGCTCTCTTCGCCTTTCGACGATTCTCGACCTCGCCCGCGCTGGTCGCATCGAGCTTCCGGCGACGGAGGCTGCGCCGCTCGCCGCCGCGATGAACCTCGGGAAGAACTGCGGGTCGCTCGTTGAGTACTTGAAGGCGTTCGACGTCACCCTCCGCGTGATGCAGACGGCGGGCGCCCTCACGCGCATCGCCTACGAGCTTGCCGAGGACGCCGCCCGCGAGAACGTCCGTTACATGGAAGTGCGTTACGCCCCGATGCTGCACACGCAGAAGGGTTTGAAGCTCACGACGATCATCGAAGCAGTCCTCGAGGGGCTCCGTGCCGCGCAGGACAAATTCGGCATTGAGTCCCAGTTGATTCTCTGCGGAATTCGCAATGTATCGCCGCAATCTTCCCTGGAGATGGCCGAGCTTGCCGTCGCCTACAAGGGGCGTGGCGTCGTCGGTTTTGACCTCGCCGGTGCCGAGTACGACAACCCGGCGAAGCATCACAAAGCGGCGTTTCAGCTCGTCCGTGACAACAACATCAACGTGACGATCCACGCTGGTGAAGCCTACGGGCCTGAGTCGATTGCACAAGCAATTCACGTGTGTGGCGCGCACCGTATCGGTCACGGTTGCCGTTTGCGCGAGAACGGCGATCTCCTCCACTATGTGAACGATCACCGAATCACCCTTGAAGCGTGCCCCTCTTCAAATGTGCAAACGGGTGCCATTCGTGACCTTCAGAGTCACCCGATCAAGCTCTACAAAGCCCTCGGCCTGCGCGTGACGGTCAATACCGACAATCGCCTCGTGACTGATACCACGGTTTCCAAAGAACTTTGGCTCTGTCACGACCAAATGGGCTTCTCGCTCGATGACATCAAAGGCATGATCATGTCCGGCTTCAAAGCGGCATTCTTGCCCTTCCACGTGAAGCAGCAGTACCTTCGCAAGGTCAGCGAAGAGCTTGCGACCTTCAACGACGACGGGCTTCCCGAACTCGCGCCGCCGGTCGTCGACAGCACGCCGGTCGGGGCGTCACGCCGAAAGAGCGTCGCGCCGGCGCCGCTGGCGAGCGAGCAGGGCGAGTCGTGAACCAGGCCCGTGACGAGGCGTGCCTCGCGACCTCCACGGACGAACCGCCCGCCTCCCAGTCGGTACGAAACGCGCCGAGCCTCGATCGCGCCATGGACGCCCTCGAATGGGCCGCTGGCGTTGCCGAGTCTCGCGAGTTGCTTGCCGCCGACGGTTCGGCGCCGGTCTCCGTCGACGCCGACGATGTGAAGGCGGCGGCCAAGCTCGACCCGGCGGCGGTGCGCGCCCGCCTCGACCGCGTCATGATGGGGGCCGACCCGGAAGCGGGCCTCGACGCCCTCCTCGTGAGCGGTGCGCTCGTCGGAATTTTTCCGGAAGTTCATGCACTTGTCGGCTTTGGTGACGGGGAATTCCGCCACAAGGACGTCTGGAAGCACACCAAGCAGGTCGTCCGTCAGGCGGTCCCCCGGCTTGAGGTTCGCTGGGCTTCCCTCTTTCACGACATTGGAAAGGTCAAAACCCGATCCTTCACGCCGGATGGCAAGGTTCAATTCCTCGGCCACGCGGAAGTCGGCACGCGGATGTTTGACAAGCTGGACCGTCGGCTCGCCCTTTTCTCGCCGGAAGTGGCGTTGAAAGGGAGCGTACGGTTCCTCGTCCTCCACCATTTGCGCGCCGCCCAGTACGACGCGAGCTGGACCGACGCGGCCGTTCGTCGTTTTGGGAAGGAAATGGGGGATCATCTTCAAGATCTCCTCGATCTGTCCCGGGCAGACATCACCACGAAGCGCCCCGAGAAGAAGCGGCGTGGCCTCCTTCAAATCGAGGAGCTGGCCTGCCGCATTCAGACGATCGTCGACGCCGACGCCATCATCCCGCCGCTTCCGAGCGGGATCGGGGACGCCGTGATGGCCGCGTTCGGCATCCCACCCTCGCGGAAAATTGGGGAAATTAAGAAGGCGCTCGAAGCGGCGATCGAAACTGGCGAGATCCAGAGCCACCAGCCGACCGAGTACTACCTGGAGCTTCTTCGCGCCGATCGCGCTCGCTACGAGCTTTGAAAACGCGGAAAATCAGGGCTTTGAAGGGGCGCTCCCGGCATCCGGGTCGCGCCCCTTAATTGCGCGTATCGCGTCGTCAACGAGTGGCTCCTTGTGGAGACAGGCGAGGTAGTCGGTCCCTTTTCCGAGACCGAGAAAACCGCTCTTGCCGGTCGTCCGCACCGTCGTCATCTTCTCAAGAAATGGGAGCGCGCGCGCGTCGCCGTCGTCTTTTGCAGCAATGACGAAGTCCTTGGTCTTGCAGGAGACGCCCAGCTTTCGCAGATTGACGGCGATGCGGAGTGCGGGGGACATTTTCTCGTCAAAGGCGCCGGTGGCGAGGACGTTCCAGGCGGCGTTTGCGCCGGGCCCCTTCACGATCGAAAGGCGGTAGACGAGGTCGAGGCCGGAAGGCGTCGGGTGGAGCGTGATAAATTGAACAAGATCGCCTGCATCCTGCGTCGACCCGATCGGCTCCAAGGCGGTCAGGAAGGATCCATCGCCGGCCAGCGATGCGGTTGCTGCCACCGCCTTTTCGGCGGCATCGATCGCCCCTTTTCCATTTCCTGCACTCGCCTGGAGACTCGCGAGGAGCCGGTAGCCGCGACCGGCATCGCCGCTCGAAATGGGCTTCTTTTTCAATAGGGCAATCGCCCCCTTCGCGTCGCCGGTCTTCGCGAGTTCGGCGGCAGCGTCGACGTCTGCAAACGCGGGATCGACGACCGCGAGGGGAGCAGCATCGGCGCCCCCCCCATCGACAATATGCTGTTTTTTATGGGAAGACGTGGCGGCTAGCGCGAATACCAGGAGCGCCGCGAGGCCGGCTACGGGGATTCCGAGGAGCAGCGGCGAGAGCTTTGTTTGTCCATTGCGTGGCTTGAGTGCGGGGGAGTCGGGAGAGGAGAGGGCAGGGTCTTCCGCCACTCGCGCCACGACAGTTCGCGCCGACCCGAGGCTTTCCCGGAAGGAGAGTGCCGGCTCGGACCCAAGAGTCAGCGGAACTTCCCGCGTTTGATCGACGAGGATCCCCGGCTCGGCGAGGAGATCATCGAAGACGGCGAGCAGCGCCGCCGCCGAATCGGGGCGTGCGCTTGGCGCCTTCTCCAGGCAACCGTCAATCAGGGCGACGAGGGGGGCCGGAAGGATGCGGTCGGGGGCCTGATAGGCGATCGACGGCGCTTTCGTCGTTACGTGCATTCCCAGGAGGAGCGCTTTGTTCTCCGCCTCAAAGGGCCTTTTCCCGGCCAACATTTCGTGAAGCATGATGCCGAGGGCGTAGAGATCGGCCCGCGCATCAATCTCTTCGCCGAGCGCCTGCTCGGGGGCCATGTACTCGGGAGTGCCGTAAATCATGCCGGCGCGCGTGAGCGGCTGCGCCTTGGCGCTCTTTGGGCCAGCGTCAAAAGCCGGGTCCCCCACGGGAACTTTCGCAATTCCAAAATCGAGGACCTTTACGAAGTCACGGTCGCCATCTTTTTCGACGAGCATGACGTTGTCCGGTTTGAGATCGCGGTGAACGATCCCGAGGCCGTGGGCCCGGACGAGCGCGAGCACGATCTGGCGCGCCACATGGACCACCTGCCGGAGCGAGAGGCGCTGGCCGCGACGCGAAAGGCCGTCAATACGCTCCGTGAGGCTTTCGCCATCAATGAACTCAAGGACGAGATAAAACCCGCCTTCGGGGAGCTTTCCAAAGTCGGTTGCGGCGGCGACGTTCGGGTGGTCGATGTTCGCCGCAGCCATCGCCTCACGCTCGAAGCGCGCGACGACCTCCGGGATGCGCCCCATCTCCGGGTGCAGCATTTTTACTGCGACCCGCTTCTTCATGTGGACGTGAACCCCCTGGTACACGGCCCCCATGCCCCCCTCGCCGAGGAAACGCTCGAGAAGGTAGCGCTCGCCTAGGATCGTCCCCTCGCGGGCGGAAAAACCGCCAGATCCTAGGTTTGATTCCGCCGGAGTGCTGGAAGGGGGCGTCGCCGAAGCTCCGTTTGTACGCGGCGGGGGCGTCTGGTCCGTCGTCATAGTTCGGCGTGGATCCCTACGGTGAGAAACGGCAGGAGGAAATCGCGGCCCGGCGTCGCTCCGCGGGCCTGCTCGGCGGCGGTCCCCTCGAAGCGCTCTCCTGTATTGTACACAGAGATGCGCGTCCCGAGACCGAAGGTGAGTTCGTAGGGTTTTCGTAGTTTGTACGCGAGGTTAACTGCGACGGGGATCTCCAGCGACCCGCCCGTACGCCCGTCGCGGTGGCCGTAGCCGACCGCCCAACCGACCCCGGTCGTGATGGAAGGGCGAAAGGGGCCGAGCATGACCGGGACAATCCCACGGGCGCGGATGCCGCCCGCGATCGTCGAGACCCAGTCGCGGTTGGCGCCCCCCTGGTTGTTCGCGTCCCAGGCGAACCACACGCCTGCGCGAACGAGTGGCAAAAGTGCAAGATCTCCAGCAACTTGAACGATCGGGCCGAAGCGCCTTGTCTCCCCGGCGCGGTCGCCGGTGCCGTTGGTCGCGAAGCGGTGTGCGACGCCGGCCTCGGCCTCCACATCGGCATGAAGTTGCGCCGCGGCGACCTTCGGAAACGCCACCACGAGAAGCGCCCCCAAGCAGGCGGCACGTAAGGGACGGCTCTCCAAACCTGCGGAACAAAGCGTCCGTCCGCAAAGCGGGAGACGGCGCGGAGGGCTCGGCAAGCGCGTCATACAACCAGGCAACCTACCCCGGTATTCACGGATTTTGCGGGAGATTCGTCGCCTCGGTCGCGGTTCTCGCAGCTATGTTCGCCGGCGATGAAGTCGGACCCTGAAGCGGAGACTCGCCGGAACAGTCGCCCCTCTCCGGTCGCGCTCCCCGCCCGAGGATTGGCGCTCGCGACGGCGCTCCTGCTCGTGGGGGGGGCTGCTGCAACCCAGCTCGCCCTTTCGCCACCGTGGCTCGGGTTGACGCTGGAGCGTCACCCCGGCGCTGCGGTGATCGCTGCGGCGGTCGGGCCGTCGTCGAAAATCCCGGTCGGTACGTCTTTGATTGCCGTCGGTGGCGTCCCCCTTGATGAAAGCGATCTCATCGAAGAGCCCGACTATTTCGACACCTACCCCGAGATGGCCGCGTTCTTCGGGCGTCAATCCGAGCTCGCCCGCGCCCTCGCGGAGCCGAAGGTGCGATTGACGATTCGTGACAACAAAGGGGATTCATTTTATGAAGTTACGCCCGCGCGTCGCCCGCTAGCAAGCCTCCCTGCGCTCTTCTGGTTTCCACTCGTTTCCGGCCTCGTTGCCGCACTTCTCGGCCTCTGGGTCGCGGTGCTGCGCCCGCCGCCTTCGAGCCGCAATGGGGCGGGCCGCACCTCGAACAATCACGCAGGTGCGATCCTTTTTGCCGCACTTGGGGTTTGCATTCCCGTCTTCACGATCCCGGCGGCGATCTACGGCACGCGCGAACTCGCGTTCTCTGGTGGGATCTTTCGCGTGCTTTCGAGCATCAACCACCTCGGGGCGCTTTCGTTCGGGATCTTTCTTCTTTTGCTATTTCTGAGTTTTCCGCGCCCAATTCTTTCTCTCAAAGCGCGCCTTGTCGTCCCCGCCATATTTGTCCCGTGGATCCTCGCAGACGCGCTTCGAATTGCGCCAAATCAGAGCTGGGGATCGCGAATTCCGACCATGCTGGAGATGCTTGGTGCGATCGTCGCAGCTATCGTCGCTTGGATCGTTGCAAAGAGGGATCCCGCTGCCCGTGCGACGCTCCGTTGGTTCGGCGTTTCGGTCCTACTCGGGGCCTCTCTCTTTGTATTTTCGACGGTAGGAACTTCATTTCTCGGAGGAATTCCTGAGCTTCCGCAAGGGTATGCCTTCGGATTTTTCCTGTTGATGTTCGTCGGCCTGGCGATCGGCGTCCGCCGGCATGCGCTCTTTGAACTCAACACCTGGGCCTATCGGATCCTCTTTGGCGTCCTCGGAGCGATTGCGCTTGTCGTCGTCGACGCACTGCTCGCGCTGCTGCTGCCGCGCAACCGTGTCGTCGCGTCGTCGGCGTCGCTCCTTGTCGTCGGTCTTGTCTACTTTCCGGTTCGAAATTGGCTGTGGGGTCGCATTGTGCGTCAGAAGACTATCGATGCTGATGCCCTCTTTCGCGATTTGTTGGCGGTCACGTTTGCCGCGACGAGCACGCAGGTCGCTGAGCGATGGCAAGGGCTTCTGCGAAAGACTTTTGACGCCGATACCCAAGTGATTCGCGAAGAAGCGCCCGAGGAAGCCTCTGACCGCGTCCTCCTCGTCGACGAAGGGACGGCGCTCGTGCTGCCGCCTCTCGGAGATTCGCAAATTATTTCATCGCTCTATCTTCGCTACCCGTGGAAGGGGAGCGGCCTCTTTGGCGAAGAGCATCGGGCTCTGGTGGAGGCGGCGTGGCGCTTTCTTGGCCACGCCCTGGCTGCCCGCGACTCCTTTGCGCGCGGCGCCCGTGAGGAGCGCGCGCGCATCGCGGCCGACCTCCATGACGACGTCGGTGCCCGTCTGCTTACAAGTCTCCATGACGACAACCTCACCGAGACGCGCGCCACGGTGCGTACCGCCATTGGAGAAATGCGCGGAATCGTGAATGAACTTGTCGGGAAAACCCAGAGTCTTTCGACCCTTGAGGCAGACCTCCGCCATGAGACATTCACCCGTCTGGAGGCAGCAGGCTTGGCTGTCCGATGGCCTATGTCGTTAAACACACTTGGGAATAGTTCGGACCCCGAGGGGGATCTCCACGTCTCCTATCAATTTTCGCGTCACCTCACTTCTATGCTCCGCGAAGCCCTTTCAAATGTGATTCGTCATGCGCAGGCGACCTGCGCCGACGTGAGCTGGTCTCCGGCGGAAGGGCAGCTCGTCGTTGCCGTTGCCGACGACGGCCGCGGTCTCCCCCCCGAGGCGCCTGGGGCGAGCCACGGCGGAAACGGCCTCGCCGGCCTTCGCCGCCGCGCTTCGCTCCTCGGGGGCTCGGTCACGATTCGTCCTCGCACCGGCGCCGGTGAAGCAGGTACCATCGTAGAAATTGTGCTCCCCCTCGCGACCGTCCGCCACCGATCTGAAG
>JAAFHJ010000508.1 GCA_013298325.1 Myxococcales bacterium
TCGAGACGCCGACCACAAGGACGTCACCACCGTTGAGCGTGCCGACCATATCGCGGAAGCCGCACGTCTCTTTCGTGCAGGTCGGCGTGAAGTCCTTCGGATAGAAGTAGAGGACGACGTTCTTCTTTCCGCGCAATTCCTGAAGAGAAACGCGGGTTCCGTCGCTGGCGACAACATCGAAATCGGGAGCGTCTTGGCCGACCGTGAGGGACATGAAGCAGGCAGCTAGCGCAGGTGCGCGCGTGTCGCAGCCGGTATTTTCCGCGGTCGCGCTCGCGCTCGCAACGGTTTCCAGCGTTTGCGCAGGTGCCGTCGGATGTGCCCGTCACGAGGACGTCCCCGCTCCGACGCCCCATACCCCCGCTGCGTCGGTCGGCGGAGCGAGGGCGGTTCCTTCGGCTTTCGTGCAAGTTGCTGCACTTCCAGCGAAAACCAATCCCTCGCTCGCCTGTTTGGCGCGCCTCTACGGGGTTACCGTCACCCCCGATGGGGCCGGGCTTCAAACGCCCCTTCCAACGGGAGCCGTCATCCCCTGGGACGACGGTCGCCGGAAAACCGAGGAAGAGCGGCTAGAAACACCCGATCTTCATGATCTTTTTTTGGCGCCCTACCCAAGCCATGCAATGCCCGACGGGAACGGCGGGCCCACCTCAACGGGGGACCCCGGGCGGATTCGTGTCTACGCGCTTCTGGACGCGCGCTACGGCGCCCCGGGGCCGGCCCTCGAGAAAAAGCTGGTGACGGTCCCCTTCGTGGATACGCGGGTCCGCGTTCATCCGCTGGTCGCGCCGGTGCTTACAGCGGTCGAAAATCGCCTGAAGCTCGCCATCGCCAAAGATCAGAAATTGCTAAAATTTCTTCACAATCTTGGCGGGACGTACAACGACCGCGCCATCGCCGGCACCGATCGCAAGAGCGCCCACGCCTACGGAATCGCCATCGATCTCTCGGTGCCCGAAAGCGCCTACTGGCGGAGCACTCCTCGCTTTTCCAACCGTTTCCCGAAGGAAATCATCGACGCATTTGAGTCGGAGGGCTTCATTTGGGGCGGCCGCTGGGCCCATTTCGACACGATGCACTTCGAGTATCGCCCCGAATTCTTCGACGAATCGTGTACGCCGTCTTCGCGCACGGATCCTCATTGACGTCTGCCTAGCCCCATGCAATACAACGCGCCCCGAACGACGAGCGGCGTTGAGCGCTCGTCACGGAAGTGTTGGGCGCCCCCGCGAGGGTCCGCCGACCTTAGCGCGACGTCCCGGCTTGACCGGTAGCGTCGGGCGACCCGAGCGACGCCGTTCGCGTCGACCAAGACCCCAGGAAAGTCGAATCCGTCATGAACACGATCCCCACCATCGCCGCCCTTGAGAAGGCCCAGCTTCGCAGCGATATCCCGGCGTTTCGCGTCGGCGACACGGTGAAAGTCCACTACAAGATCCCGGAAGGCGACAAGGATCGCATCCAGGTCTTCCAGGGCATCGTCCTGAAGCAGCACCGCGCCGGCGCGCGCAGCACCTTCACGGTCCGCAAGGTGAGCTTCAACATCGGCGTCGAGCGCGTCTTCCCGCTCCACACCCCGCGCATCGACAAGATCGAGGTCGTTTCCCGCGGCGTCGTCCGTCGTAGCCGCCTCTTCTATCTGCGTGACCTCACGGGCAAGGCTGCCCGCGTTCGCGACCAGAAAGACGTCTGAGCAGCCGCTCGGTACGCCTTGGCGTAGCCAAGCTACGCCGCCCTCGATGGCCGTTGGGACTTAGCGCTGCATGCGCGGTCCTTACGGCTATCGGCGTTTTGTTTCATGTTCCACCCCTGGCCGCCGCGGCGATCGCTGCCGTCTACTTTCTCGCGCTGGCGCCACTCGCCGGCGACATCGCCGGCGGGCGCCTTTTGCTCCAGGTCGTGGACGGTTCCGAGCTCCCGCGGGCGCAGCCGGTTGTACCTGGCGTACGAACCGGGGATGATTCGTTCGCAACCACCCGTTTTCTCATCATTTCTGGCCCGCCCGCGGTTACGATCCGCGTCGACGACATCCGCGGCGTCGCCGTCGATCGCCATCCGTCCGGCGTCGACCTAACCCTTGCGCTCCCCGATGGGATCGCCGTGTTTCGCGTCGAGCCGAGCGACCATCCGGACGTCGCCTCGTTCCTGGAGGCGCTTGGTCAAGGCCTTCCACCCGCGCTCGTCCTGACCGCTGCGCGCCCGCTGGGACCGATCGCTACTTTGCTCGTCTTGGGGACGCCGCTCCTCGTCTTCGCCGCGGCGTTCCGTATCGCAGAGGATTGCGTGTTCCCGCACGTGCCGGCGGTTGCGGTCGCGGCGCTTGTCGGCGCGAGCCTCTTTTCCGGCGTACCGCTCGCGATCGCGTACACGCGGCGCCGCGTACTCCTCGGCATCGATGGTCTTCGCATCGAAAATCTTCTTTTTAAGGAAAAGCGGGAGCTTGCGGCGATGTCCCACGAGCTTCAGCCGCAACAGGATCGCATCGTTCCGGAACGCCTTCATTTCCTAGGGCGCCGGCGCGACGGTCGCGTGAAACGCTCGAGTTCCCTCGAGTTTCGCTCGGTCGCCGATCGTGATCGCTTTCTCGCCCGCCTCCACGACCTCAGCCGCTTTCAAAGCGCCGACGTCGGCAGCGTCTTGGCGCGCGACTGCGAAGATGGGCCGTGGATTCAACGGCTTGCGCGACTCGCGAGTGGGGCCGGTGGTTACCGAGAGGGGGCCCTCGACGGCTCCACCCTCGTGGAAGCGCTCACCGCCCGCGATCGAAACGTCCGCGTCGCCGCGGCCCGCATCCTCGCCCCCCAGGAAACGATGCGCGTGCGCGTCCGCGAGGCGGCCCAAGCGAGCACCGACGAGGAGGTACGCACCTGCCTTGAGGCGCTCGCTACGGCGCCTGACGACGAGGCGCGCGAGCTGGCACTCCATCGCTGGGTCGCTGGAACTCCTCGAAAATAACAAAGAAAAAGGGCGTACCGCGACCGGTACACCCCTTTTCCGAAGGTTGTCGGATGCGGAGGATTCCCGCTCAGGCGGAACGCTGGAGCACGGTCACCGGCGCGATGGCGCGGACGTTGGTCGGGCGCGTTCGCCGCGCCGTTTCGACGACGAAGTCGAGGAACGCACGGACCCGCGGGTCGCCGACGCGGCCGGGGCTGTAGAGTGCAAACATCGTCCGCGGCTCATGAGGGGCGTTCGGGAGGACGATTTCCAAGCGGCCAGCGGCGAGTCCGGCTTCGGCGAGCGAACGGGGAACGCGCGCGATTCCGCAGTCATTTTCAGCAAGTGCGATGAGCGGGTAGGGGTCGTTCGTCCGGATCGCACTCCGACAACGGACGCGAACCGGGCCGGCGGCGCCGTTGAGCCGGACCTCACCGTCCCCCTCCTCGGTGCGGGCGTCGAGGAAGCTGTGTTCACTCAGGTCGGCGGGATCGCTCGGTCGCCCGCGGGCGTCGAGGTAGGCGGGCGACGCAACGAGCACGAGCTCCTCTTCGGTGATCTTCCGGGCCACGAGGGAGTGGGCTTCAATGGGGCCCGGCCGGAAGGCAAGGTCGATTTCCTCGGCGATCAGGCGCGTTGCGGCGTTAAGGTCCAAAATTACCTGGAGTTGCGGGTGTGCCGCGAGGAACTCGGGCAAGTGGGGCACGAGCTCGCGCATCGCAAAGCTCATCGGTGCCGCGACATGGATACGGCCGCGGAGCGGACCGTCGCTCGGGCGGACCGCGGCGACCGCGTCGCCAACGCTCTCCAACAGGCGCGTGGCGTACGGGAGGAAGGCGCGCCCTTCCTGGGTAAGTACAAAATTCCGTGCATCGCGGTCGATGAGGCGGCACCCGACCGCCTCCTCCAGGCGGAGAAGCTGGCGAGTCGCCGTCGAGCGCCCCACGTGAAGGGCTCGCGCAGCGGAAGCGAGCGCCCCCAAAGTGGCCGCACGCTCAAATACACGCACATCTCCTACGTCGATATCGTTCATGTTTTTTTCCTCCCCG
>JAAFHJ010000509.1 GCA_013298325.1 Myxococcales bacterium
CTACCGCTGGGCCTTCACGCGCGACGCTCAGTACGGCTATGCCGCCGCCTACGCGGTCGTGATTTTCGGGATTCTTTTCCTCGGTTCCCGGGCACTTCAATGGCTTGGTGAGCGTTTTTCGGGCACTTCGGAGGCGAGCAAATGAGTCCCCCCAAGGAGCGCGTTCCGCTCTGGGTGTCGATCGGCTCGCACACGGTGCTTGCGGCGGCGACGCTCTTCGCCGTCTACCCGGTGCTTTGGGTGGTCTCCCTCGCCTTCTCGGCGGGCGGTGATGCACCGGAGCCGCGGGTCGTCCCCTTCCCCGCCCATCCGACGCTCGACAACTTTAAGCAATTCGTTGGCTTGGACCACACGGGCGGCTTTGCGCTCTTCCTCGGTCAGCTCGGCAATTCGCTCATCGTTTCCCTCGCGACCGCGCTTGTTGCCGTCGTGATCGCGACCCCAGCCTCCTACGCCCTCGCCCGCCTCCCCTTTTTCGGCAAAGAAGGGGCGCTGCGGACGCTCTTCGCGACGCAGATGTTCCCCGCCGTCGCGAGCGCCGTCCCCCTGTATGTGCTCCTCGAGCATCTCCATTTGCTCGACGCCCGAAGCGGCCTTGTCCTTGTGTACGCGACGACCGCCATCCCCTTCGCGATCTTTCAATTGAAAGGGGCGATTGAGACGATCCCCGTCGACCTCGAAGAGGCGGCGATGGTCGACGGAGCCACGCGCTTTCAGGCGTTTGTGAAGGTCGTCCTCCCGGCGGCGCGACCGGCCATTGCCGTGACCGCACTCTTCGCCTTTATGAGCGCCTGGAACGAGTTCATCCTCGCGGCGACGCTCCTCTCCCGGAAGAGCGCGTTTACGCTCCCGATCGTCCTCCAGAGCTACGTCGGCGAGCACCTCGCGAACTGGGGCGTGTTCGCCGCGGGGGCGCTCCTCGTCAGCGCGCCGGTGATGATCCTTTTCTACATCGTCCAGCGCCAGCTCATTTCGGGGCTCACCGCCGGCGGCGTAAAGGGCTGAAATCCCAAATAGAAAGGGCCCAAGTTGTCTTGGGCCCTTTCGGGGTGCATGTGTGGGAGACGTTCAGTCCTGGGCGTCGGCCTGGGGGATGAGCACCATGCCGCTCTGGGCGGGGACCGAGATCTTCAGGGTGCCGTCGCCGCCACTCGTGTAGGTTGCACGCTTCGGGTCGAGGACGTCGACGAAGGTCGTCCCCGGCTTCGACGACTTCATCGCCGCCGCGCCATCCGAGGTGCTGGAGGCCTTGCGCCCGTTGGTGTTGAGCACCACCAGCGCGTAGCCATCGGCGTCGCCACCGGCGCGCTCGAAGGCGAAAATGCCTGCATCTTCTTCGCTTTGCGTGTGGGCTGTCGCCCAGACGACCTTCGCGTCGCCCCGTCGAAGGACCTCGTAGGTCTTGCGGACCCGGAGCACCTTCGCCAGGTGGCGGAAGGTATCTCCGCTCGTCGAGTAGCCGGTCGGCCACATCACTTCGCGATTCGCCGGGTCGTTGCCGCCGGCAAAATCTTGTTCGGTTCCGTAGTAGATGCAGGGAATCCCCTGCTCGAGGCTCAGCAAGGTAAGCGCATTGCGGAGCGCAGCGACGTCCCCTTTGGCTTCAAACAAAAAGCGGGCGACGTCGTGGTTGTCGAGGAAGCCGACCGGAACCTTGTTTGGCGCGACCCCGATGCCGCCCTCGGCCGGCTTGTCGCCCCAGTTTTTGAAGCGATCGTCCCAGAGCTTCTGGATTTGATCGGTCCCTTTTTGGGCCTTTGCGTCGTGGGCGTACTCGAAGATATCCCGGAAGACCTGGTAGTGCTGGGAGAAGTAGAAGACCGAGTCGAGCTCTTCGTTCTTCGTGTAACTTCCGAGCTTTACGTCGTTTCCATCGAAGGCTTCCCCGAACATGAGGAAGTTCTTCTTCCCCTGTTTCGCGAGGCGCTGCCGTACCGCAGGACCAAAGGTCTGCCAGAATTCGTGTTCGACGTGCTTCACCGTATCAATACGGAAACCATCGAGGTCGACCTCTTCCGCCCAGCGGGTGTAGGCGTCGACCATCGTTGCGCGGACTTCGGGATCTTCGGTGGCGACGTCTTTCAGGCCACCGGGGAAGTCGCCGAGCTGGGTTTGTGCCTCTTCGTCGTAATTAATGATGCGACCGCGACCATGGTAAGCGCGTGCCGTTCCGAGGATTCCCGGCTGCGGCGGAATGCGGTTGATCGTCGGATCATTGATGAATACGAGCGGCGCGCGCCCGGCGAGGCCGAGGGAGGTCGACGCTTGGACGCCGCGGGGATCCCAGTCGGGATCGAACTCGGAAATGCGTGTGAGCGGGGAGCTTGTGCCAGTCCCACCGATCTGGATATCGGCTTTGCCGTTCAAGTTCATGTCGTAGAAGAACGCTTGCCCCATGTGATTGGTGACAATGTCCAAAACGATTTTGAGTCCGAGGGCGTGGGCCTTCTTGGTGAGGCTCCGCAGTTCGGCTTTGTTGCCAAAGTGGGGGTTCGTCTGGGTGAGGTCTTGGGCCCAGTAGCCATGGTAGGCATCGACGTCGGCGTCGGTCTCGACGTTCTTTACGACCGGCGAGATCCAAAGGGTCGTAACCCCAAGGGTTTTCACGTAGTCGAGGTGGTCTTCGAGCCCCTTCCAGTCCCCCCCTTGGTAGCGGGCGAGCGCGCCCGGCCGAACGAGGTAGTTGTTGTTGACGTCGCCGTCGGCGAAGCGGTCGACGAGGACCTGGTAGATGACCTCGTCGCGCCAGTCTTCAACCCAGGTTTTCAATGCCGGTTTCGTGTCTTCGGGCAGCGAAACACAGGCGGAATAGCCGGCCATCAAACCGACGAGCGGGAGCGTCTGCAAGGCGCGCGTGAGCAGGGTACGAAGAGACTTCATGGGCATTCCTGAGAGCGGAAATCCGAACAGTGCGGAGCGGCGAGCAGCGGGCAATCTTGCTGACAGAGCGGCGGGCGCTGGTTCACGGGTAGCTCGACGAGTTGAACCACCATTCAACGGAGAGGCCGAGGTAGTGCTCGGCGCTCCGGCTCGCGAAGGGGTCGCCTACCGCGTAGAGGGATCGCGCGCCGGCGTCCCGGAGCGAGACCGCGTAAATTATGCGGAATTCCGGTCGCTTAAAGCTTCCACGCCCCGCCGGCGAGAAGAACGGGAAGAGGCCGAAGCGGGTCACGGAGGCGTCGAGCTGGCCGGTGGCGGCCGCGTTCGGGACTGCGTAGCGGCGGCGTTGGTAGCTCCCCTCGACGGCGACGCCGAAGTGGTCGTCGACGTAGGCGCGCGGGCGGACGACGAGGGTCCCTTCGTCGAACTTCTGAAGGGACGAAGAGGCTTCGCTCGCGTCGCGGAAGAAGCGCAGGTAGCCGCCCCACTGGAGGGCGAGCGTCTCCCCTTCGACGTTCCCGGCGACGGCGACGGTCGTCTCGTGGGCGCCGGAGGTCTTGTAACCGTTGGAAAAGCTTGTGGGAGTTGCCAGCGGATCGTAGGCGGCGATGCCGCGGGCGTGGCGCACGAAGAGCTGGGCGTAGGTGTCCCGTTTGCCTGTATAATACACGGCTTCCGCCCCCGCGAGCCAGCCGAAGTCGGAGGGGAGCGCCCGGTCTTTTCCGGTCAGCGGATCCTGTTGGACGCCGGCGGCGAGCTCATGGGTCTCCCCGTAGGCGACGAGCTTGATCCCCTTGGCGTCGTCCCCGTCGAAGACGGTGCGCCCCGGTCCATTTCTTAGAAAATGGGTGATCTTGTAGCTTTGAATCAGCCGCGGCCGGTCGACCTTCGGGATAGAGACCGTGCCGAAGCCATAGGGGGCGACCGCCTGAATCGACTGGGTTTGAAAGATGTTGTCGAGGCGCTGCATGCCGGCGTGAAAGGCGAACATGGTGTCCCCTTCTTTGCCGCGGCCTAGCGTGTAGCCGGCGCCGCCGCCGACGGTGTTCTGGTTGTCAAGGGGCCAGAAATTCAGGAGATAGATGTCGTCGCCACGGT
>JAAFHJ010000510.1 GCA_013298325.1 Myxococcales bacterium
AGACGGCGGAGTCACACCGACCGACGCCGGCAGCGACTGACGAAACTCACCGCCGAAAGATCCAGACGTCGTCCTCGCCACACCGGGCGACGGCGTTCGGCTCACCGAAGCGCGCCCGGATTTCGGCGCTGTTGAGATCGCGTAAGACCACGAGAAAGCGGGGGGCCGCCTCCGCGATCGGGTACCAATAGGGGTTGTTAAGCCAGATCCGAGGGGCGCCGTTACCTTCGACGGCGAGCACCCGGAGGGGCCGCGGGGCGGTCTCGGTGACGCGGTGGGCGACCCAATAGGTGGCGAAACCGTACGAGATCTCTTCGCGCTGAGCGATCCCGACGACACAGCCGGTGATTTTGGGGCGGATCGCAAGGGTGCCGGCGATGGTGGGGTCGACAGGGAGCGCGAAAGCGAAGAGGGCGCCGATCGCGAGGGGGCGCGCCCGAAGGAACGGCACCGCCAAAAAGGGCAGAAACAGTGCCGGTTGCAGGTAGCGAACTCCCCAGAGGTCCCGGTAGATGTTCGTGGCGATCGCGCCGGCAAGGCAGGCAGCGACCATCAGGAGGCCGGCGCTGGCGATGACCCGCTCGCGGACACGAAGGCTCCCGGAGGCCGGACGGAGGGCGGCGAGCACGAGCCCGACGAAGGCGGCCGCGGCGACGGCGAGAAAGACCGTCCGGTGGGCGTCAGAGAGGAGCGGCGACGGAAACTGACCGAGGAAGGCGACGACCCGACCCCAGGAGAATTCGACGCCGGCGTACGCCTTCGGGGTGTCCCATCCGAGGGCGGCTGGCACCTTCGCAAGCCCTCTCTCGGCCACTGCGCCAACGGCGAGCGCCGCAACGACGGAGTAGGCGCGCCCGAGGGGGACACGAAGCACGAAGGGCCCAACGAGGAGAAGCAGCCCGAGGGGCAGCGTCACCCAACAGTCGTAAATTCCATCCGAAGCGCCGGTAAGGGCCGTCGCGACGGTGATCCCAGCCAGTCGACGCCAGAAACCGAAAGCAGCGCCAGGCAGCGGAGCGGACGGAGCGGCGAGGGTCAGCGCCCAGAGGTAGACCCACAGCCCGACTCCGAAGGCGGCTCCGTGAAAGCCGGAGAAGAGCACCGTCGCGGCGGGCGCACTCGTGCCGATCCAGAAGGCGGCGGCCCCGACCCCGAAGGCGGCACGGGGGAAGACGTGGCGGAGCGGCGCTCCTGTTGCGAAACGGGCGAGGACGGTTGTCGCTGCGAGGAGGTTCAGGAGGGCGAGCGTCGCAAACACCTGGAGCGCCCCTGTCGACCCCCCACCAACGGCACGAACCCCCGCGATGACCACACCGTCGGGGAAGAGGCTCGGCGCTGGTTGGAGCGACCAGTGGCTGGTCGGCACTTTCGCGACGAAGAGATCTCGATAGAGGGCGGGCAGGTAAAAGGCGTCACTAATCGCAATTTTGCCAACGGTCGTGACGGCACGCACGGCGCCGCCGACGAACCAAAGGAGGGCGAGCGCGAAGACGGCTAGGGCCCCTGTTGAAGTGGGCCCGCCGTCTCTCGCGACGCCGCTTCCAGCAAATTTGCTGGCGGTCGCGAACGGACGGGCCCTTACTGGATGAGGTCCGCCGAAACGACGCAGCGGAGCCAGCAAGCGTGCGACAATATCAGGCATCTCGCCGCGCTAGGACACTGGGGCCCCCCAAACAAGGGGAATTCCACTAGAATATCGCGCCTCGATGCCGAGTTGCAGGCGCGGGATCGGCGTTTTGCGTCGGTGACCGGAGTCAGCGCGGGGTGCGTTTGGCCGAGTAGATCCCGGTATGATCGGGGATCCGCGACGACGGGAGGCTCAGGTAGATCTCGCATTCATCGGGGGAGATCCAGGTCGCTCCGACGGGCCATGTCGGCGTCTTGGCGACCGTCGAAAGGACCTCTTTCACGTCGGCATCTGGCTGGTAGGCGACGACGTGCGTTGCTTCCAACTCTTTGTTGATCGCCGTGAAATAGAGCGGCCCGCCGGGGACGAAGAGCGGCGACGTCCGCCCGACTTGGTCCCGGAAAAGATCGAAGGCCGCCTGCGCGACGCCGCCATCAACGCCGACGTTCGGAACGAACTTAATCGTGCGAAAATCAGGATTTCCGACGATGCTATTGTTCTTGAGGTAGGAAATATAGATGCCGGTATCGGCGAAGACCGGGTCGGCCGGATCGAGCACCGGGAGGTTGAGCACCTGCGAATCACGGATTTCAAAGCCGTTGTCGGAGGGGACGAGGGTGCCGAAATTGACCATGCGCTCCGGGCGTTTCGCGCGGGGCCCGATCGGGTAGGTGTTCGTCGTGAAGAGGATCTGCCAGACGCCGTTCTTGAGGCGGATGTCGGCGCCGTTCACGGGAGTCCCGTTCTCGAAGTTGACGACTGCGTCGTCGCCGCTGAGCACATTCTCCCGACGGATCCGCAGCTTGTGCGTGTACGGATCGGTGATCTCCGCGTAGACGAGCCCGAGGCCGGGGATGCGGCGCGCGCTGCGGTAGTCGACGGCGCCGCCTAGGTTTTCGATCACGGCGACCGGCTCGCCGAAGGGGTCGCCGGGGCGGCAAGTCTTCGGCGCGGCGTCGGCAACCGGGAGGTCGGTCCCGCCCTCCGCGGGGGCGCCACCATCGCCCGGGGGGGCCGAGCTATCGACCTTCGTGTCGGCGACCGGGGCGTCGGAGCCGACGCAGGCGGAGAGGAGCGAAATCGCCGCAAAAAACGGAGCAATCACCAGGGCAGAGGAGTGCATGCGCATGGCGCCGTCCTACGTCGTGTCCCCGCGAAGATCGAGAGCGTTTTCGTGGGGGCTGGCGTCAGAAGGGCCCGCCGACGCCCCGCCGTCTGAGCCTCACTGCGGCTTGCGCGTCGCCCGCCAGAGGATCGATCGCGGCTCGCTCGGCGACTTGGGCGCGTTGTACCAGACCTCACATTCGTCGGGAGAGACCCAGGTGACGCCGCCCTTCCACGCGGCCTGCGGCAGCGGAATGGGGACGGTGGCGATCGTCGCATCGGGCCGGCGCGCGCGGATCCCGGTGACGAGCTGGCTCTCATCGAGCATCGCGAAGTAGAGGGTTCCGTTCGCGACTTGGTAGGGGGAGGTTTCCGAGGCGGGGCCGCTGAAGACGTCCTCCCGGGCGGTGATCCCGGTGAGGCCGAGGGCCCCTTCGAGGAGGCGAAGCTTGCGCCGACCCACGCCGTTGCCGTCGAAGGCCCGGTAGGACATCAAGATCCCTTCCGGGAGGAGCTGCGCTTCCGCCTGGTCGATCTCGGGGCCACCGAGGACGGTCACTTCCGAGATCTTGTAGCTCCCGTTCGTGAGCGTGAGCTTGCCGGTCTTCATGGCGCGATCGCCGTAGTTTTCCGGGTGGATCGGCATGTTCCCTTCCGAAAAGACGATGCGGACATCGGCGGCCCCTTCGACGCGGATGTCGGCGGAGGAGAGCACCGCGCTGGTCGTCGGCGTCTCGATGGGGATGACGTTGTTCGCCGATCCCCCCGGAGGGAGGACGAAGAGCCTGCTGTCCTTGAGGCCGCCGACGAGGGCAAACACCGTCCCCATGTTCGGCACCGGCCGCCCGCCCCGGATTTCCTGGCCGGTCGGCGTCGGAAAATCGAGGAGAATCGCGTTGGTTTGGAAGGCCGCGTCGGCGGTGCAGCGCTTCGGGCCAGCGTCGACCTCGACCGCCGGGCCATCGGCCCCGCCGTCTACGACGCCACCGTCATTCGCCGGCGGGACCGAGCTATCGATCTTCGCGGCGACGACGGGAGTATCGGAGCCGACGCAGGCGGAGAACAGCGAAACAGCCGCAAAGAGCGGAGCAACCACCACGACCATAGAGAACGTGCGCATCGCATCGTCCTACGTCGTGTCCCCACGAAGATCGATAGGGTTTTGGTGGGTGGGGCGTCAGAACGCCGTCACCCCACCGGTGGCGCTTTCGGGGCGGGGGCCGTCTTCCGGTTTCCGTGGAG
>JAAFHJ010000511.1 GCA_013298325.1 Myxococcales bacterium
AGGGGACGGCCGCCGACATCCTCAAGCTCGCGATGGTCGCCGTCGACGCCGACGCCGAAGTGCGTCAGCTCGGCGCGCAGATGGTGCTCACCGTCCACGACGAATTGGTCTTTGAAGTGCCCGAGGCAAACGCCGCCGCCGCCGCCGCCCGCATCCAGACGCTCATGCAAGAGGCGCTGGCGCTTTCCGTCCCCCTCGACGTGAACGTCGGCAGCGGACCGAACTGGGCGCTCGCCCACTGAACCGGGTGGGATCGACGGTGTCTGCCAAGCCCTCTCCGGTGAGCGCGCCGTCCCCCTGGTACGCGCTGCTCCCCCTCGACAATCGCTACCCGGCCCTCCACGGGCTGCGCGTCCTCGCGATTTTCAGCGTCATCCAGTTCCATGTGACCTGGATCTTTGCCCTCGAAGAAGGGATCCCGCTCGACCTCCACTTCGCCATCGGATCGATGACGATCTTCTTCGGCATGGATCTCTTCTTTTTGCTGAGCGGGTTTTTGATCGGTTCGATCCTTCTTCATTCCCTGAAGACGAGCGGGAACCTCGATCTCCGACGCTTCTATTTGCGACGCATTTTTCGAACGTTTCCCGCCTATTGGGTCGTTCTCGCCTACCTCGTCCTCGTGACGGGGATGACGGTCACCCAGCGGGAAAATCTCCCCTACGAAATCCTCTACGCGACGAACTTCCTCCCCCTCGATCGCGGCGGCGTGATCATGTTTTGGGGCTGGTCGCTCGCGTTGGAAGAGCAGTTTTATCTCACGGTTCCGGCGCTGTTCTACCTGCTTCAGCGGATGAAGAGCGAGCGCCTCCGCTTTCTGCTCCTCGGCCTCCTCTGGCTCGCGCCGCTCGTCACGCGGATCTGGAAATACACGCACGGCCGCCCCTGGACCGACATCGGGCTCTACGCCGCCCTCTATTTCCGAACCGCGACGCGCTTTGACGCCATCGTTGCCGGGATCATCCTCGCCTTCCTCGAGCAGCGGTACGGCAAGCAGATCGGGCAATGGCTCCAGATCCCCCGACACCGGACAATGCTCGCCCTCCCGGCGGCCGCATGTCTATGGATCCTGCTCCAGCCTGACCTCTTCGGCGCCGAGTACGTTCAATGGGTGCATGTGTTTGCTTGGGGGACGCTCACAAGCATCATGTACGTGCCCGCGTTGCTCCTGCTTCTGCACCCGAAGACCGGGGAAGATCCGATCCAGCGCTTCCTCGGTGCGCGTGGTTTCCACACAATCGCGACGCTCGGCTATGGGATTTATCTCGTCCACATTCCGCTGCTTTATCGCGTCTGCGTCCCGCTCATCAAAGCGCTCAAGGCGCGCGGCTATTCGATGTGGGTCGGTTGGCCGCTCGCCTTTGTGGTCGACGTAGCCGGCTCCCTCGCCATCGGCTACGTGCTCCATATTCTTGTGGAAAAGCCGTCTCTTTGGCTTCGTCAGAAGGTCGCCGGTTGAGTCAGCGGAGCGGGAGACCGAAGCCGATCGCCGGCAAGGGTACCGCTGCGAATTCGGTGGCGGTTTCGTTCGCCCAGAAGCGCGCTTGATCGAGGGGGGCGTCGAAGTCGAAGCGCACGCGGCCCGGATCTTCGGCAAGAACGGTGATGTGAATGCCGGGGGCGGCAAAGGTATCGCCGGTGTGTAACGGCTTTGAGCCATCGCGGAAGAGGTTCATCGATCCGACGATGGGGCGCCCCCGCGGATAGACCAGCTCCAAGGATTGAGCGCCCCGCCGAAGCACGAGCACGTGATGCGTTTGGGCGAGCATCTGGAAGCGGGCCCGGGGCGTCTGCGAGAGGGCGAAGGGGGCGAAGAAGGCGCCGTCCCGTCCGCGGAGGATCATCACTTCGTCGCCGCGACCGACGGGGGCCTCCAAAGAGGGGGTCGCCGCCAAAAATTGCGTCGTCCGTGCCCGAAGTCGCAGGCCATCGAGGGCGCTGGTGACCGGCGCATGCACGAACGCAATGAACAGGAGGAGCGTTGTCGCCAGGGCGGAGCCGCCGTTTCCGCGCCAGTAGTGGGTAGCCACGAGGGCCGTCACGAGGGAAATCCCGAGCTGGGCGGCGCCGAGGAGGCGCGGGGAGGGGATCACGGCAAGTACGGGGATCATCGCGAGAAACGCGCCGACGAGGATCGCGACCGCCGACCGCCGTTCCTCGCCGGGGAGCGCGCGGACGGCCCGATAGACGGCCGGCGCGACGACGAGCGCCGTCGCAAACAAAAGGAAAAAAAGTACGGGAAGATAGCCGGTGGCCGGGAGCGTCTCCCCGTCGAGCCCGAGCCACCCTTCCAGGCTCAGGACGAGGGCGCGCCGCGGCGCGTGGCTCGCAAAGAGGCTGGGGGCGTCGAAGGGGTCTGTGTAGAAGCCGGACCCGTGGGCGCCAAAGCCGTAGAGGCGGCGCACGAGGAGCGTGGCGACGGTCGGCAGCCCGAACAGGCCGAGAATACTTAATTTTCGCCGCCCCTTGGCCAGGAGAAGCGGCGCTGCCGCGTAGCCGAGCAGGCAGAGCGCATACTCCCCAGCGAGGAGGGCCGCGCAGAACGCTGCGCCGGCAGCCAGCAGGCGACGCAGCTCCCCGGTCTTTGCGTAGTGCACGCTTTCTCCAAGCGCGAGGAGCCCAAAGGCGACCGCAACGAGCGCCTCGCGGTTGGCCAGCCACGCGAGGGGGAGGACGTGGCACGGCGCGACGGCGAAAGCGATCGTCGCAACGCCGACGAGCACCCGGTCGCGGAAGAGCGCCCCGAGGAGCCGATAGGCGGCGGCTACGGCGGCGAGCCACCAGAGGAACGAATGCAGGTGGAGCGGAAACGGCCGTTCCCCGAGGAGGTGATGATCGGCCCACAGCAGAAGGCTCGAAAGTGGCCGGAAGAACCGAAGTCGAAGCTCGGGATCGGACCACCAGGGGAGCATGCCGCGCTCGGTCAACACGGCGCGGTCGGCATCGCTGATGAAATCGTAAAGATTCCAGGGGGACCGCGACACCGGGTAGCGCCCCGCGATCATGGCGACCTGGAGGTGGTCATCCAAGAAGAGGGGGCAGGCGAGCGCAGGGCCAAAAAGGAGCGCGCCGATCAGCGCGACAACACCGACGGCGGAAGTGGGCCGCCGTACAAAAAGGTGGGGCGTTGTCGCTTTTTCGCCGTTGTTCGGTTGAACGTCGCCTGACACCGAGCTAGGACCTGGCACAAAATCGTGCGCAGCAAAAGCATCACCCTCGCCGTCTCGTCCCTAGGCTCTCTTTTCCTCGCGCTCGCCGTCGGGTGCGCAGGGACGACGGAGGAGCCGACCACGTCGACGTCAGACGCCGGGGCGGTCGATGCCGGCCCGAAGGCCGATGGTGGCAAGCAGGACGCCGGCGGCGGCGGGGGGACGAAAGTCTGCGTGCAGACCTGCCAGGCCGACGACGAGTGCGCCAATAGCTGCCCGGCGTTGTCGACGGGGGCCAGCTGCTGCGATCTCGCGACGAACACCTGCTACACCGCCCAGGCGGTCTGCCCGGTGCCCGATCCGACCGATTCCGGCGGGCCGACGAGCCCGTACTGAGTCGGGGCGCACGTCCCGAAGAAAAGCCGCCCATCTCGCGATCGGCGGCTTTTTTGCGTCAGTGCCCTTTGAGGGCGCCCTTAGGCGTCGCTCGGCGACGGCGTCTGGACGGTTGGCGGGCGGCACTTTTCGTCAAGTGCTTGAAATGACTCACCCGGTCATTGTGACCGGGTGGCAAAATGGAGTGACCGGCCCCCGATTTGGAGTGACCGGGTGGCAAAATGGAGTGCCCGGCCCGCGATTTGGAGTGCCCGGCCCGCGATTTGAAGTGACCGGCCCCCGATTTGGAGTGCCCTCGCATGCCAATGCCGCGCCCCCGGCGTCTCCGGACGGCGCGGCACTTCGGTCGCTATGGACCCTCTAATTGCGGCAGGTCACTTCACTTCAAACACATCCGCCACTTCGCCATCTTTGCCGGCGCC
>JAAFHJ010000513.1 GCA_013298325.1 Myxococcales bacterium
CCTCGACGGGCTCGCAGCGGTCCACAGCGCCGGAATCGTGCACCGGGACCTCAAGCCCGGAAATGTCATGATTACAGCGAGTAGCGACCGCCCCATCCCGAAGCTCTTCGACTTTGGGATCGCGACGGTCGAGCAGCGGACGCCGAGCAATGGCCGCATCACGCGGGAAGGAATGCTGTTGGGGACGCCCGCGTACATGGCCCCCGAGCAGTGGTGCATCGGCGCACCGACCGATTTTCGCACCGATTTGTACGCCTTCGGCCTCGTCCTTCGCGAACTGTTGACGGGGCGCGCCGCCTTCGACGAGCACGCAAACGTTCCCCTTTCTGCCGGTGAGTACCCGTCGCTCCCGCCCCATTTGCGGGCCGCTGCGTCGTTCTTTCCCGTGGTCGTCCCTGCCGATTTTCCCGAGGTCCCCGCCGATCTTGAGCGCTTCCTCACAACGGTCCTTGATCGCGCCCCGTCG
This sequence comes from Myxococcales bacterium, assembly GCA_013298325.1. GTDB lineage: Bacteria > Myxococcota_A > Polyangia > Polyangiales > Polyangiaceae > JAAFHJ01. Next base: position 467 of record JAAFHJ010000513.1, read on the forward strand.
GGCCGCCCCCGGGATGCCGTCGAGGCCCGTGAAGCACTCTTTCGCGTCCATGCCGCAAACGACGCAACCCTTGCAAATCTAGATATTTCACCGTCGCCGCCCGTTGTTTGGCCGGCGCTCCTTCCAAGCATCTCGCCGACGCTGCCGCCACTCATGGGCGCGCCACGCCCCGGTGAACACCGCTCGGGCGTCCAGTCGCGGGCCACTACGACCGACGAAGACGCCCACGAAGAAGACGCGGCCCTCCCGACGACGTTCCCACCCCCTCCTGAAGGGCCAACGACGCGGCAGGATCGCGGTACGACCAAACTTCCGCGGGGCGGTCACCCACGGATTGGCCACGGGCCCGCCCGCGACCTGCGCCGCGACCCAACGCATCCACCTCCCGCGCTCGACGATGTGGAGGCTGCCACGCTACGGAGCCCGCGCAAGGGCCAGAGCTCGACGCGGCGTGTGCCTGCGACGCTCCCCAGCCTTCCGACGCGGTCTCCGCCCGGCGACACGCCGGAGCGGACGACGCCGGAGCGAAGAACGCAACACGCGGAGTGGCTTGTTTTCCTTGCGAAACTCCCCGCGACGCGACTCCGTTCTCACGACGAGCGCAAGTGGCTCGAAGCGCGGGCCGGTGGTCGGTGCCGCGTGTTCGACGGGGGGCTCTGGTCGGCCGAATGGCCTGCCGACCGCGCGCCGCCGTTGGAGGCGTTGGCAACCGCTCTTCGAACGCGCTTTGGCGAAATTCGCTGGACGCACGCGCCGCTCCCCTCCGCGCCATCGCCAGAGAGCTGTGATGGCGAACTTCCGACGCAACTCGCCGAACTCGTCGCCCTTCTCCGCTGAATCCGCCACCTCGGCTCGGCGACAAGAACGCCACGTGTCGCCGCTTGCGCTGCAACTCGTGCTTCCCATTCCCGTCGACCGCCTGGTAGTGTTGAGACGGGGGTAGCGCAGCCATGGGGGTGCGCGGGGAGACCCTCGTTTGGGGGAACCGTGCTGCCTGAATCGCTTACGCTCCGTTCGCCGGGGTTGCGCACTTATGCGCTTGCCGTCGTGCCGCTCGCCGCGGTCGTCGTCCATTCTTACCGGGCGTTTGCCGCCCACCGGGAGGCGGCAGCCATCGCGCCGCTCTTCGGCATTGCGGTGCTGTTTGGCGTCGCCGCCGCCCGTCACTCCCCGTCCCGGGCGGTCGCCCCCGCGTGGATGCTGCTCGGCGGGGCGTTAGCGCCATTTTTTGCCACGAAATCAACACTTCCGTGGCTGCCACTCGCGCTGGCCCCGCTGCTCCCCGTCGTCTTCGGCAACCGGCGGCTCCTCGCGGGGACGGTCGCCGTCGAGGTGCTGGCCCTCCTGCTCGCCCACCATGCGGTAGGTCGCCCCCTCGGTGAGCTTCTGAGTGGGGCAAGCCCCCTCGATGCCGTCGGTTTCGTCGCCGCCCTCGCCCTCCTCCGTGATGCCCTCGACCGGCGCGCGGCAGCCGATCGGACGCGCGAAGAGCTCCTCCACGAAACGAGCGCCTCGGTCGCCGAGCTCCGAAACGCCAAAGAGAGCGCCGAAGCTTTGCTCGCAACGGCGTGCGAAGATCGCGAAAAACTTGAAAGAAATCTTCGCCGAATCAACGACTCGACCAGCGACTTTGTGAGCATCGTCAACCGCCGCGGCGACTACGTCTATGTGAGCCCCGGCTTCGCCCGCGTGACCGGGCGAAGCATCGAAGACTTCGTCGGGAAGCCGGCGGCCTCGTTCCTCCCGCCGGAGGACGCACGCCGTTTTGTCGAGCATTATCGAAAGAATGGCGACGCGCCCGCCACGATCATCCACCGTTTTCGCGTCGCGAAGGACCGCTATCGTTGGTGCGAGTCGACGATCTCGACCTACGCAGAAGGAGGCGAGAAGCACCACCTGGTCATCGGACGGGATGTCACCGAGCGCGTCGAGCTGGAGGTCCAACTCCGTCACGCCCAGCGCATGGAGGGGATCGGGCGCTTGGCCGGCGGGATCGCTCACGATTTTAATAACTTGGCGATGGCCATTCGCTCCTACAGCGAGCTTGCGGCCGAGAGGGTCGCGCCAGACCACCCCATTTATGAAGATCTGATGGAAATTCGGCGCGCCACCGAGCGGGCCGGCTCGCTCACGCGGCAGCTCCTCGCCTTTGCACGAAAGCAGGTACTGACGGCGGCGCGTCGCTCGCCCAAGGCGATCGTGGCCGACATGGAGCGACTCCTCTTGCGTGTGCTGCCGGCCAACGTTGCGCTTCGCCATCGGTCGGGGCGATCGCCGGGCGAGGTTCTCGTCGACGCCGCACAAATCGAGCAAGTTCTTATGAATTTGGCGATCAACGGCGCCGATGCGATGCCGAATGGCGGCGAACTGACCTTCGAGGTCGACGACGAACTCCTTCGAACCGTCGATGCCGATGCCCTCGACCTTCCGCCGGGGCCGTACGTTGCGTTCTCGGTGCGAGACACCGGCGTCGGCATGTCTCCCGAGCTTCAGCGGCGCGCCTTTGAGCCGTTCTTCACGACGAAGCCGGTCGGAAAAGGGACCGGCCTAGGCCTCCCGACCTGCGAGGGAATTGCTCGCCAACATGGCGGCGCACTTCGCGTTGCGAGCACCCTCGGCGCGGGGACGACCTTCACTCTCCTTCTCCCGCTCGCGCCGGGGGACGCCGAGCCGCCCCGACGGGCGACGCCGGCTGCGCGCCCTGCCGTGTCGCCGCGAGCCACGACCGGTGTGCGACCGACCATTCTCCTGGTCGAGGACGAACATGCCGTCCGACGCGCCTTCACGCGCCAACTCCGTGATGCGGGGTACACGGTCGTCGCAGCGGCGTCCGGTGAGGAGGCGCTCGGCCACATCGACGCCAACGACTTCGCGCTGGTCGTGACCGACGTGATGATGCCAGGCATCGGCGGCCGTGGGGTCGTCGAACACGTGCAGGCGCGGCGCCCCGGCGCCCGCGTCGTCTACATGAGCGGCTACGTCGACGACGAGGTCCTCCGGCGGGAGGGGATCCCTGCCGACGCGTCGTTCCTTCAGAAGCCGTTCCCCGTCGCCGAACTCCTCAAGACGATCGAGGTCCTCCTGGCGTAGCTCCGGCGGGCCAAGAACGTCCGCCGGATCGGAGAACAAGGTACGGGCGCCCCCCACACGAGGGGCGCCCTTTTTTTGTAGTGCGATGTCGCACTTGGACGCCAAAACGCCCGAACTCCTTTCCAAAATGGCGCCACGTTCGGGACGGGATCGCCAATTCGGGACGTCGTCGGGACGTCCCGACAGCCGTTCGGTCCGCTTCCGGCGCCGGATGTTCGGCGGATCGAACGACATCGTCGAGCCGTTCCAACTTTCGCTGTTATTTCATAGGTATGTTGCGTCCGCGAAGCCCCTCACGAGGCTGGCATTGAACCTGCTAAAGGGTGGCGGGGACCGAAGCAACGCTCCGGCACCACAGGGGGACCGCAGTGCATCCGGGGGGATGGACTGCGGGACACACAGG
>JAAFHJ010000514.1 GCA_013298325.1 Myxococcales bacterium
GGGGCCTCGCCGCAGCTTGTCGCCGATGCGCGTCGCCGGTGGGGACTCCTCACGCGCCCGGCCCACGACGCTGCCGGCGTCGCTCGTGCGATCGCCGAAGGGGCCGACGGCGTGCTCGTGAGCCCAATCTTCGCCGTACCGGGGAAAGGGGCGCCGCGTGGTCTCGACGCCCTCCGAGAGGCCCGCACCCTCCGTGGCGACCGCCCGACTCCTCGGATCTTCGCGCTCGGCGGCATCACCGAGATGACCCGTGTATCTTGCATCGAAGCCGGCGCCGACGGCATCGCCGCGATCCGCAGCGCGTGGCCCTGACCTCAAGGAAAACTCGTTTTTAAACGGCTATTTCGCACCGTGGTTCAGGAAGAACGTCCAGGTCGCTTCCGAGTTCTTGTCCCACACCCAGTGGCCGAGGCCGTCGATCTCGCAATAGACGACGTCGTTCCCGCTTGGGCAGCCCCGTTGGGCGAGGCACTCCGGGTAGCCGGTCGTCTCCACTTCGTGGAGGCTACACCCATTCTCGTGGGCCCAATATTGGGCGGTAAATCGACCACTTGCGAGGGAGACGCCGAAATCGCTCGTGCCGTGGAGGGCGATGATCGGCATCGGCTTCTCGCCGGGGCAGCGCGCGTAGCCGTCAAAGCTCGTTTCGTCTTCCGAGTAGGGGGCGCCGGCGGCGTTCGACCCGAGCGCGCGAAACGTGCCGGCATGGCGGCAAGAAATCATGTTTAAGAAGAAGGCACCGCTGCTGTACCCGGCTCCAAAGATCTTCGTTTCATCAATCGGCAACGTACGCTTGGCGTGCGCAATGAGCCCAAGAATGAAGGCGGTATCTTCGTTCTTCGGCGTCCCGTCGCTTTCAAGGCCGCGCGTGTCGAGATCCCAGCTGCGATCGGTGCCGGTCGGGTACAAAAGAACCGCATTTTCCCCGGAGGCGCTCTCAAAGGCCCACCCGTCATGGAGGCCGGGGCCGGTCCCGCCGTCGCCGTGCATCACCAGGATCAACGGGAGCTTCTTCCCCTGGGCACCCTCGGGAACGAGCTCCAGATAGGTCCGCGATCGGTTGCCGATCTGCAGCGTTCGTAACGTCTCCGTCAATCGAGGATGTTCGTTGCGAACTACCTTCGGAAGAATCGTCGAAGGTTCGGTGAGCGTCGTGATCACCTGCGGCTTCTTCGAGGCGCGCAGGTACCAGCGACGCACGCTCCGCGCCCCAAAATAGAGGGCGATCAGGAGCAAAAATCCGAGCAAAAGCCGCGTGTTCCGGTGGGAACGGAGGTCCTTCGAGGCGTCGCCGAGACTCATAGGCGGCGCGACGCTACCACAAACGAGCGATGCGCCCTCTCGTGGTCCGAGGGGCGCATCGCCGCTTTGGAGGGGCGTGAGAGTCTCAGCCTTCGTAGGGGCCGATTTCGTCGCCACCGAGCACGAAGAAGGCTTCGCCGTAGGTCTTCACGAGCTCAATCGCGGTGTCCATGTCTTCCTGGCTATGGCCGCGGGTGACGTTCACGCGGAGGCGCTCTTCGCCAACCTTTACGCCAGGATAGGTGATCGGCACCATGAGCACGCCGCACTCAAACAGCGCCACGTGCATGAACAGCGTCTTCCGCTCCTCACGGCACATGATCGGCATGATGTGCGTGTTGCTCATGCCGAGGTCGAAGCCGGCGGCGGTCAGCTTCGTCCGCATGTATTCGGCCTTCTGGTGGAGCTCGGAGACGAGCGCGGGGCCGTCGTCCTCGAGCATCGTCAGGATCGTCGACGCGGCGGCGACGACGGGGACGGGGAGGGAGGCGGAGAAGAGGAACGAGCGCGCCGTGTGCTTGACGAGGTCGATGACCGCTTCGTCGGCGAGGAGGATGCCACCGATCCCGCCGAAAACCTTCGAGAAGGTGCTGACGACGATCGGAACCTTACCCTGGAGGCCGAGGTGCTCGACGATGCCGGTACCGTTCTTGCCGAGGGTGCCGGAGCCGTGCGCGTCGTCGACGACGAGCACGGCGTCGTAGCGATCGCAAATTTCAACGAATTCAGCGATTTTGCCCATGTCGCCGTCGAGGCTGTAGATGCCTTCCACGAGGACGAGCGCGTTCTTCCGCTCGCGGGTCTGGAGGATGCGCTCCAGGCTCTTCGGGGAATTGTGATTGAAAAAGCGAACCTCGGGGCCATTCTTCGGGACGCCAGCGGCGAGGAAGGTCCCATCGAGAATGCACGCGTGGGCGTAGGCATCGAGGATGAGGGTCGTGTCCTTGTCGGCGAGCGCCATAATGGTGCCGACCATCGCCTGGTAGCCGGTCGTAAAAGTGAGGCAGTCCGGGAAGCCGAACCACTTCGCGAGGCGGCGCTCAAGGTCGACGTGCTCGGTCGTCGTCGCTTGCACACGGGACGACGAGAGGCCACACGCGTATTTCTCCACGGCGGCGATGGCGGCCGCCTTGACCTTCGGGTGGTTCGTCAGGCCGAGGTAGTCGTTCGAGCTGAAGTTGATGATGTCGCGACCGGCGACCCTTGTGTGAATCCCGCCCGACTCAAACTCGCGGAAGAACGGGTAGACCTGCTTCTCTTTGGCTTCCCGGACGCGGGCGAGTTCGGCGTAGGCTTTTTCGTGGATCCAGCTCATGAATGGGGCTCGACTATCGGAGGTGGGGCGAAACTTCTGCGGGCGAAGGAGGGGGGACTCAATCGCCCAAAAAAGCGGGGAACAATGGGGGAAACGGCGCCGAATCAGGCGCTACGGACGATCACCGCGGAGACGTTGCCGTAGTAGCCGACGGAAACGACCGCCGTGAAGGTCGCGGAGGTCGGGCCGGCCAGCGCGGTGGCGACGGCGAGCGTCCCCGAGGCGCCGAGCGTTTCGCCGAAGCGCGCTTTCGGGCGCTCGATGGCGATCGAAGCGCCGAAAACGTCGGTGATCCCGTCATGTTCGGCTTCGTCGAAGCGGGGGAGTCCCGCGATCCCGGAGACGACGCGACCGACCGCCGACGCTTCAATGCCGGCGTCGGCAAGCGCGCTGCGAAGGGCCCGAGAAACGGCTGCGGCGCTGGCGTGGAAGAGGGCGACGTCCGACGTGGGGGCCTCGAAGGCGGTCCCGAAGCCGAAGATGTGACCGAGAACCTTCGCCCCGCGTGCCTCCGCGGCTGCGGTCGGCTCAACGGCAAGGAATACGGCTGCTTCCGCGAGCTTGGCGTGGTCGGGGCCCGCCTCCAACTTCGCGAAGGCGAGGAAGAGCGCTTCGCACATCGCTTCGGCGCCGCCGACGAGAATGGCATCGGCCCGTCGGGTGGCGAGCATCAAGTCGGCGATCGCGAAGCCGTCAAGGCCGCCGGGATTTCCGTCGCTTACAGTGATGTTAAGCGCCCGAAGATCTTCCCAAATCGAGACGTAGCCGCTTGCGCTGTTCGAGACGGTGTTCGGGAACTTCGCAGGATTGATGTACCGTGCATCTTCCAGCTTGGCGACGCGATCGAGCTCGGTGATCGCCTCAAGACTGCCGTAGGCATTGGAGCAGACGACGCCAACGCGCGTCGGATCGACCCCTTCGGCGAAGCCCCAGGCGCCACCTTCGCCGGTCTTTTTCAAACCGGCATCGCCGAGGGCGAGGCGGGCGCTGACGACCATCAACTTCGTAAGTCGATCGAGGGTCCGGAGCCCCTTGTCGCCGAGAAACTGCGTCGGATCAAAGTCGGGAACTTCGGCGACGTGAGGGACGCCCTGCGCGAAGTAGGGGGACGGATCAAAGGTGGTAATCGCCGTGGTCGCGACCGCTTCCGGATCGCGCAGCGCCCGCTCGAAGGTCTCCCGGCCGACGCCGAGGGCCGAAAGGACCGAATAGCCGGTAATTGCCCGCGGTTTCATGCGTCCCCCTGGAAGCCGCTCGGATCGATGCGCCCCGGTTTCGCGAAGCAGACGACGGCGTTGTAGCCGCCGAAAGCGAGACTGTTGTTGTGGAGAACGTCGTGA
>JAAFHJ010000515.1 GCA_013298325.1 Myxococcales bacterium
GACACGATGGGCCGACAACGTCGTCCACGTACCGTTTACTCCCTTGAAATTGAAGGGAATTTGGGAACCGCCCATCGGCGCGAGCACGCGACTCCCGAGGCGATGAAGGGCGTGGCCGTCGTCCCGGTAAATGAATGTGTTTCGCGCTGCCGTCTGGGCCCGGGGCGTCTGTGCGATCTCCCGCATACGGGTGTAAATTGCACCGAAAGTGTAGTCGCTGATCCACGAGGGATCGCAGTAGCCCATCATGTCGGTGGCACGCGTCGCGTCGAAAAAGCTGCCAAATCGCGCGTCCCACCCGGTTGCGCCGATGACGCCTCGTGGGTACGGATAGTCCGCGTCGGGGCCACCGGCGCCGCCACAGGGGGCGTGGTAGCGGCCATGGGCGTGGCCGAGTTCGTGGACGAAGGTCACCGGCGCCTCGAGGCCGGAGAAGCCGACCCCGATGGAGGCTCGCGAGACGGTATCGCTTGCCGTCTCCGGGAGGTTCGAAAGGCCGAGGACGCAGCCATTGCCGCACCAGGCGCCGTAGGTCGGCGCCGGGTCGAAAATTCCATAATAATAGACATCTGGCGCGACGCGATCGTCCTGGCGGAGGAGCGTAACTGCCGCCAGGAGCTCGTCCCAGCCGGTGCCGCGCGCCGAAACCGGGGACGGCCACGGGAAGGGGGCCGAACGGACGGAGAGATCGATTCGCGTCGCCGGGTAAAGGGCGCTCAGGCGATCCCGGTAGCGGGCGACCTGCTCGGAAGAAGTGTCTGAAATTCGGTTACTTCCATCCCCCTGAAACCGGACAGGCACGAGGACGACTTTCAGCGTGCCCTGGTCATCGACCGCCCCGACGGTCGCGTCCCCCGTCGCGGGGAACCGCAGCTTCGCGTCGCCAACCGCGATGGATAGCGTGTAAGATGCACGTGTCGTCACCGCCTCCGCCGGGATCTCAAAGTCGACGACGCCATCGGGGGCCTGGTCCGAAGCTTTCGCGAAGAGCGTCCCCGGCGCGGTAGCGATCACGGGGGCGGCTCCGTCCCCAGGATTCCATGTAAGTTGCACAGAGATGGAACGGCCAACCTCGGCGGTCGAACTCGCTGCCGGGGCGACTCGGACAAGTGCGCGCCGACCGGCCACGATCGGCGCGCGTCGGTTCGTCGCCGGGACTTCAACCCCGTCTTCGACGAGGGGGACGCGGATCGCCTGAAAAATCCCTACGGAGGAGAGGACGACGGGACTCGCCGCGTCGGGCGGTGGTGGCGACGCATCGAAGGCGGCGTCGGTCGCGACGACCACGGCAGCATCCGGAGTTTCGGCAGGCACCGGCGGCGAATCGCTGCATCCTGCACCGAACGGCGCGCAGATTGCGAGCGGAAGAGCGAGCGCGGAAACCAGCGTCGGGAGCGCAAAAAAGCGGGCCATCACGCCGCGATAGCATGGCTACCAACGGACATCGAAGGCGAAGCCACGCCCGACGCGATCCTTCGGCGCAACTGGCGCGAACGGCAGCGGGCGGGCAAGGATCGGGACTTCGAAACAGAGCGTCGCCGCGTGGCCGTTTGCCGCGACCGAATCGACAGCGAGCCGGTGACCGCCGTCGCGGCCCGTTTCGTCCACGACGACGACGATCCGCGCAGCCCCCGATTTCGTGCGCCCTTCAACATGCTCACGCGCGAGACATCCGGTAATTTCCGTGAAGACTGCACGTGTGTACTCTGCAAGCTTCTCCCGATCGGCCCCCCGGGCCTCGGCGAGGCCGAGGACGACGGGACCTTCGCGGAGAAGGATCTCGTAGCGCTCTGGGGCTCCCGGCGTCGTGGCTGCCGGAGTGGTCGTCGGCGCGTCCGGCACAAGTGCATCGCGCCCCTCGCCGCCACAGGCAACCAGGCAGAAACCCAGCGCAACTTCGCGGAACGGGGGGCGCGATCGAGGCACTTCGCTCAGCCGCCGAGGATCGACTTCGCGATGACGATGCGCTGGATCTGGCTCGTTCCTTCGTAGATCTGAAGGATTTTCGCGTCGCGCATCAGCTTCTCGACCGGGTACTCTTTCGTGTAGCCGTTGCCGCCGAAGATTTGGACGGCGTCGATCGCGGTCGCCATGGCCGAATCGCCGCCAAAGGCCTTCGAGCAGGCCGAAACAATCGGCGAACCTTCGTGGCGATCGAGGAGCCATGCGGCCTTTCGGACCATCAGCTGCGTCGCCTCAATCCGGATCGCCATCTCGGCGAGCATGAACTGAATCGCCTGATGCTGGGCGATCGGCACGCCGAACGTCTTGCGTTCTTTCGCGTAGTTGGTGCATTCGTCGAGGCAACGACGCATCAAACCGACGGCGCTCGCGCCGATGTCGGGGCGCGTCTGGTTGAAGGTATTCATCGCGAGCTTGAACCCTTCGCCGGGGGGCGCGAGCAAATTCGCCTTCTTCACGACGACATCCGTCAGCGTGAGCGGGCACGTGTCGCTCGCCCGCTGGCCGAGCTTGTCTTCGTGTTTTCCGATTTCGAAGCCGGGCGTGTTGCGGTCGACGATGAACGCCGCGATACCCTTGTGCTTCTTGGCCGTGTCTTCCGTCGCAAAAATGACGAACCATTCGGCGCGCGAGGCGTTCGTGATCCACGCTTTCGCGCCATTGAGGACGTAGTCATCGCCATGTTTGACGAACTTCGTCTGGATCGCGGCGACGTCGCTGCCGGCGTTCGGTTCGGAGGTCGCGTAGGCGGCGCAGATCGGCTCCGCGGTGAGGCGGCCCAGGTAGCGCTTCTTCTGGTCGTCGTTGCCGGCGAGAATGACCGGGGTGGCGGCGAGCGTGTTTGCGGTGATGCTCGTCGAAATGCCCGAGCAGCCGTAGGAGAGCTCTTCCGTGATGAGCGTGTTGTCGAGCTCACCGAGGCCCAGGCCGCCGTACTCGCTGGGAACCGTCGGGTTGACCAGTCCGGTTTCCCAGGCGGCTTCAAACACGCCTTTCGGGAACTCGCTCAACTTGTCCGCTTCGGCGGCGACCGGAATGATTCGCTCTTTCGCAAACCGTTTCGCCGTGTCGATGAGTGCGCGCTGCTCTTCCGTCAAATCGAAACCGATCATCGCTATTTCCCTTCTTCCCGTGACGTAGGTGACCGCCCCACCGGGGAGTCGTACCGTTTGGTTCGTAGGTGCCGCCGGCTACTCGCGGAGGCGCCGTCGCTTCTTTTCCAGGTTTTCGCGCGCCGACTTCCCGCCGAGCACGTACCCGATCACGATCCCGACGAGCAGGATTCCCGGAATGAAAATGAAGTGTTCCGGCCCGGGAAACGTGTTCATGGAGTCTTTGTTGCAGCGCTTGCTGCCTTGCCATCGAGGATCTTGTCGAGCTCGGCAATTCGCGAAGAGATGGCATTCTGCTTGCGCCAAATCGCGACGAGCCATCCGAAGAGGAGGACCCAGATTAGCGCATACGCGGTGACGAGGAGGGGGCCGCCCGGCGTGTGTTCGCCGCCGCCTTCGACCGCCTGAAACGTCGCGGCACGGTCGGAGGGGGCGCTAGCGGAGGGGGCTGGCGTGGCCGAGGTCACGCCGGTGACGGAATTAGCTGCAGTCTGCATGTTTGGCGCTCAGGCTTCGTAGCGGGGGTCGAGACCGAGGTCGATGGCGTCCTCTTCAACGCGCGCGAGGCGGGCATTCGCGAGTTCGAGGCGGGTGCGCGCCCAGAGGAGGAGGATCGCAAAGAGGGTGAATGAGAGGAAGCCGAGGGCGAGAGACAGCTTCATGTCTGCGTGCTGGAGGCCGCCCCCTTTCGCTGTGATTACGGTGGGATGCTGACCGCTCCACTTCTGAACGCTGAAGTGGATGATGGGGAGATTCGCCGCGCCGAGAATGCCCAGAGCGGCTCCAAACTTCCGTTCGCCGGGGCCGTCCCCCGCGAAGACGCGCAGGATCACGTAGGCGACGTAGACGAGCGTCGAGAGGAGCGCCGTCGTCAGTCGTGGG
>JAAFHJ010000518.1 GCA_013298325.1 Myxococcales bacterium
TTGGCCTCCGGACAGTCCCGCCGGGAGGCGGTCTCCGAAGCCTGCGAGCGCCACCGCCTTCAGGCGCTCAACCACGCGGGCCTGGACTTCGGCTTCCGGGGGGTCGATGAGCCGTCGCAGCGGAAATGCGATGTTGTCGGCGACGGTCATCGAGTCGAAAAGCGCATAGTTTTGGAAGAGAAAACCGATGCGCTTGCGGAGATCTTGGAGGGCGATCTCGGACGATTGAGTCACGTCAACATCGTCGATGACAATACGACCGACATCCGGCCGCAAGAGGCCGGTAAGCATCTTCAAAAGAACGCTTTTTCCCGCAGCCCCCGGCCCGATCAGTCCGTATAGGCAGCCCTTTGGGACCTCGAGATTGATGTCACGAAGGACCGTGTTCGTCTTCCCCTCGCCGACGCGAAAGGTCTTTCCGAGTTTTTCGATACGAATCAACGGACGTTCTCTTCCGATGAAGGGGGCGACGGGGGCGTAGAGCCAGTACGCGCACGCAGAAAAAGGTGCGCGAAGGAGCGGACATACCACACGAGGATGGCCGTCAGGAGAACGACGAGGGTCCCCGAGAGGGCCACGACGAGGGCGCGCAGCGGGCGCGCCGATCCCGGGGCGACGGCAAACGGGCCGACGATGACAAGGTCGTTGGAAGGCGGCGGGCGTACCCGGTGGACGATCGCGATCGCCTCCGGCGTGAGCTCCGGCTCCGCATGGGTGATCATCGTTCGGAGCGTCGCGTCATCAACCACTTGCCTTTCGTGAAGGAGAACGGAGGCTTTGGGGCTTTGGGCGTTGCCGGTGAGGGCAGCAACTCCGCTCGGAAGCGCGAGGCGCACTGTCGCGCGCGACACTTCCGGGAAGGCCTCCAGGAGCTCTTCGAGGGCCCGCTCCCGCGCACGAGTGCCACTCCGTTCTCGGTCTTCGATGCGCCCGAGGAGTCCGTCTCCGGTGGCGACCGGTTCAGGTGCCCGTGGCGTATCGAGGGCGACATGGGCTCGCGGCACGTCGTCGATCAGGACCTCCACGCGGGATCGATCATCCGCAAGTGCTTCAATCTGATAGGGAATACCGGATTGCGTGAGTGCGTCGGTCGCCTCCTGGACAGCGGCGCCGTCCCCTTCGACGAGGGGCGCGTGGCACGCCAGCGTGAACGCGAGAAGAAGGACTCCTCCGCTCCCGTTGAACCTCACGCGCCGCTCCGAGCCCATCGCGGGACGAACCTACTACACCTCGCTGCGCAATTCGCCCTTGAGGGACCGCCCTCCCTTTGCTAGGTGCTTGACTCCGGGAATCGGGAGTCTCCCTCGCAGCGCTTTTCTTCGAAAGAAGCGGCGTCTGACGAAGGTGCGCCGCCCCCGCTATTCCTCGCTCGCCCCCCTACCGGATTGCGTCGTCCCCGTCCGCGCCTGCGAACGCTCCGCAAGCGCCTCGTGGAGCGCCGGCGATGCCCATCGGTGGTCTGTTTCGTTCTTCTTTGCGACCGTGCCGCCTCGAAGGCGTCACGCCGTCCGGTGCGTCCCGAACGCCGCTTTCGCCGCCTTTGAGGCGGTCCCCCCCAAGGACACGCGGAAACGCGTGCATAGTGCAGTGACCACGACCCCCTTCCTCGAAGCGCTTTCGTCCCTCACCGATCGCGCGTTGCGGCGTCTTCTCGGGGCGCGCGCGTTCCTGCGCGGAACCGACTACGTCCGGCGCGGCGCGGTCGCCGATGTCGTTCTTGGCGAACTCTCCGCCCGCGGGCTCGTTCGGGGGAGTGACCCGGAGCCCTACCGCGTCGAACTTCAGGTCACGCCGACCGGGTTCCGATCCGAGTGCTCGTGCCCGGTGTTTGGGAAGCTTGGTGGCCACTGCAAGCACGTCGGTGCGCTTCTTATCGCGCTTCGGGATCAATACCGACCCAAGCAGGCGGAACCGGCCGAAACTCCTGCAGAACCGACCCGATTCGGGGGACGCCCGGCCCTGCCACCACTCCCGCGGGCCCGCGCCAACGCGGAGGGGGCGGCACCGGCGCCGCTCCGCCCATTTGTCGATGACGGGTTCGAGGAGGGCAAGGGACTCGGCCGCCGCGCACGTCGCCGAGCGGCCCGTGCCGCTGCGTTTTCAGGGGCGCCGGCTCCGCCCGTCGTTTCCGGCCGTCCGAGCGTCGTCCCGACCAGCGTCGAGGCGTGGCTTCCTGAGCCGCTTCCGCCGATCCCGAAGAAACTCGAGTTCCGGATGCAGGTCAAACCGACCGGCCTCCTCGTCAGTATTCTCGATCCTGACACGCGAACGTACCGTACTCCGGGGTCGTTCATCCCTCTACTCGCGCAGAATCCGTCCACGATTCGTGATGCAATTCGGCTTCTTGCACGGTTGGATGACGCATCTCCCGGTTCGCGCAAAGGGCCGCTCGAAGTTCGCGGAGAAGACGCAGCCGACTTGCTCGCCGCATTGAAGGGGCAGCGCGTTGTCCTCGAACCGCAATTGATGGAGCTCCGTTTCGGCGACGAGCCGCTCCGCCCCGGCTTTGACCTCGAGCTCACGCCCGAAGGCGATCGCGTCCAGGTCCGTGCCGCGTTCTTGCGCGCAGGAGACCCCCGTCGCTTTTCGCTCGCGCAGGGGGCGTGGTTCGAGGGCAGTCCCGGCTATTACGTCGATCCCCAGGAGGGGGTTGCACGCCCGATCGATAAGCGAGTGAGCCCCTCGGTCCTAAAGCGGCTGAAGATGGCCCCGTTTATCCACGAGCCGCTCGACAGGTTACCGGCATTGATCGCTCAAGGACTGCCGCGCGTTGCGCTTGAGATGGGGGCCGATCTCCCGGAATTGTCTCAGGTCGCCGACGTCGTCGATCTTGAACCGACCTTCCGCCTCCGCGCTGGGGGCACGCTCACGGAAGCACGTGCGTCGCTCCGCGCCGCTTACGGTGAAACTGAGGTGGAAGTTCGCGGAGATGGCATGAGCATCCCCGTGATCGTCACCGCCCCCGAGCGACGCGGCGGCAAGGACTCGAAGCGCGCCCGCTGCATCCGCTGCGACATCGCCGGTCAACAGGTCGCCGCCAATCTTCTGCGCAACCTCGGCCTCGCCTTCGATGAGGAATCGGGAGAATTTATCGTCCGTGGCGACGACGCGATTCAATTCTGGAGCGAGGGGATCGGTCAGCTGCCGGAGACGTGGGACTTGTACGCCCCCGACGACCTCGTCGACGTCCAAATGCGCGGCCAGTCGCTTGTCGCAAACGCGCGTGTTTCGAGCGGCGTCGACTGGCTCTCGTTGCGACTCAACTTCGAGAGCGAAGGGATCGCCGTCACCTCCGACGAGCTCGCTCGTTGCCTCTCAGAAGGTCGCAGATACGTTCGTCTTTCTGACGGATCGTTTGCCCCGATCGACGTCGCGAAAGTCCGTGCAGTGCTCCAGCGCCAGGCGGAGATTCTTGCGACGTCGGGGGCCGTCGGCGGCAAACTTCCGCTCTCCCAAGCGGGCCGCCTCGAAGAACTCCTCGGTCAGGTCGGCAAATCGGCGATCGACGCGGGGGCAAAGGCGCTGTTTGCCAAGCTTCGTGATGTCGATGAAATCAAAGGCGCAAAGAAGCCGCGTAACCTGAAGGCCCAGCTGCGGCCCTACCAGGAAGCTGGCTTCCAATGGCTTTCATTTCTTCATGAAATCGGCTCCGGGGGCATCCTGGCCGACGACATGGGGCTCGGCAAGACCCTCCAGACGATCACCCTCCTTCTCTCGGTGAAAGCGGCTGACGAGAAGGCAGGAACCCCCTTTAAAGCGCTGATTGTTGCGCCGACGAGCGTGGTGACGAACTGGCTCCGCGAAATCGCGAAATTTGCCCCGTCACTCAAGGCGGCTCTTTGGCACGGAAATCAGCGCAAGAAGTCCGTCGATGAACTCGAAGATGCCGACGTCATCGACGGACTTCTTGCGCTGAT
>JAAFHJ010000517.1 GCA_013298325.1 Myxococcales bacterium
CGGTAAAAAACGTCGCGACGATGTCGCGTTCGCCGAACGGGACGGCACGAAGGAGAAGAGCCCGGGTCGCAAATGCGCTCCCCGAGCTCCGGCCCCGCGTGCGGGTCTTCGCGGCGATGTCGTTCACCCGATCGCCAACTCCAGCGCCGACGGCCGCTGCGAGAGTTCCGGCGGCATGTCGTGGCCGCGCGGCTTGAGGACGATCGACATGGCGAGCGTGAAAAGAATCAACAAAAGCACGCACGCGATGGCGACACCGAAACGGCGCCCCCCTTCCCGCGTGACGCGAACCGGCGCCGCCGGCGAAATCGGGGTGACGACGACGGTCCGACGACTCGCTGTGTAGCGCGCGACGACATCGGCCGGCGGAAGACCGACGGCTGTGGCGAAAGACTTCAGGAATCCGCGTACAAACACATCGCCGGGGAGGTCATCAAAGTGATCGCTCTCGATCGCTTCCAGGGAAGAAACCGGCACCCGGGTGATGCGCGCAACTTCCGCAAGGCTCATGCGGCGCTTTTCGCGCTCCCCCTTGAGAAGCTTTCCGATCGTGTCCGTTGTCGTCACTCGTCCTCCGGTCACGGTGCCACCGCCCCCAAGCTCTTACGAGCCTGCGCACAAGCAGCACCGGTCTTGGTTTCGCGGCCGATTTCTTCGCAGCGCTGGAAATCGGTTTTGGCGTCGTCGATGCGGCCCAGGTCGCGACGTGCTTCCGCACGCCCGCGCCAGGCATCGACGAGGCCCTGGCATTCGAGACTGTCTACCGAGAGCGCGCTCGTGAAAGCTTGCTCGGCCCGTTTCGCATCTTTCTTCGTCCGGTAGGCCTCGCCGAGCCGGTAAAAACCGACGCAAAATCGGGGCTCTACGACCGAATTCTGAAGCGAGAGAATCCCCTCGTCGACCTTTCCCGCCTTCACCTGAGCCCAACCGAGGTTTGCCCAGGCGAGATGGGAAGAGGAATAGGCAGGGTCGCGGGTGAGCGGCGTGAGGACCGAAATCGCTTCGCCAAATTTCCCCCGATTGATGAGGGCTTGGCCGAGCAAGTTCTTCGCGTCGCGGTAGTTTTCGTCGGCCTTCGCGGCGCGACGGGCAAACTCTTCGGCCTTCTCCGGGTGGCAGTCGGGAGACTCCTCCCCAAGGGGGCCGGCACAAAAGCTCATGTAAATCGCGGCGCCAAGGTAGAGCGCTTTGCCATTCTCGTCGTCAAGGGCGACCGCTTGCTGCACGTGATCGAGCGCCTCGCGGGTCCGTCCTTTGGAGAACAGGTCGGTCGCGACGTCGACTTCCGTGTCGGCACGACGCTCCGCGTTCGCCGTGCGCGGCGCTCCGCCGCAGCCGACCAGCACCGCACAGAGGACCGCTGCGCCGATGGACGGGGGTGCCGTTCGTGTCGCGAGGACACTCCACAGGCACGCCGTGCTTTCGGTTCCAGGGGTAGTCATGGCGGTCGGGCAGTTCGCGGTGGCGTACTCGAAAAACGTACGCCGAAAACTTGACTCCTTGCCCGGCGGTCCCCGAGCGAAGCCCGTGGATAGCAGTGCTCGTCCGGAGGGTCAACGGAGAAACGGCGTGGGGGCATGACATCGCTGTCATGCCCCGGTGCGAAAGTGCCCCACATTCGAGGCGAAACTCCAACGATTTCGAGGCAGACCGCGACGGCGCCTACCGCGTGACGCCTTCGGCGCGGAGATCTTCCCGGGAGCCCAAAAGCGCAAATAGCCGTTCGAGGGCATCTACGTCGAGGATCTGAATGGCATCCCCCTGAACGCGCAAGTAGTCCTGTTCGCGCAACCGCAGCACCGCTCGCTTGACGGCATCGATTTCGAGGCCGATGCGCGACGAGAGGTCGACCGGCGACACGGCAAGCGTCACCGCCACCGGGAGCACCGAAGCGTCGCTTGTACGGGGGTCGCTCGGGCTCGACGACCCGCGGCGCGGCTCCGTCAGGCGGTGGCTCGGGTGATCGGGCCCGAGCGCATCGCGTGCGAGCTTAAGGAGCGCTCCGACGACCTTCGAGGGCGAATCGGCGAGCATCATGAGCTCGATTTGGTCTTCGGCAGCACGGACGCGACGCGCGATCTGCTCGAAGAACCCGCTCGCAAGAACGGGATATGTCAGAAGAAGCTGCCGAAATTCGTCGGGCTCGAAGGGGAAGACGACAGCGTCGGTGAGGGCCGTTGCCGTCGCCTGACGCCGGAGCTCCCCCGCAAGTGCCCCTTCGCCGACAAGCGCACCACCGCGGAGAAGTGTGAGGGTGCGCGTCATGCTGCGTACCCGTTTTGTTAAGCGAATTCGGCCTTCATCGAGGAAGAAGACCTGTTCGACGACGTCCCCCTCCACGAAGAGCGCATCGCCGGCACGAAGCGAGCGCGCGCGCCCGCGGAGAAACGGTTCGCGCACCGCTTCTGGCAGGCGCACGCCCTCTTGAAACCCATCTTTTCGGGGCAAATCCTGGCTCCACGTCACACGCAGCTCACTTCGCTGCGCAGTAATCGTCAACGTCGTTCACGCTTCGCACGCAGCGCACCGCGCACTTCTCCGAAACGACGACCCTGCCTGTTTTGTAACAATAAAACAGCGTATTGGGGTCACCGGCGACGCCGTTTCCGCCGCAGTAGTAGCCCGACCCGTTCGCGCAGTCCGGGCCAACAACCGGACCGGCATCCCGAGCAACGCCAGAGTCGCGAGCGCCGCCATCGAGAACTCCGCTGTCGACGCGCGAACCGGCGTCGACAGGCGAACCAGCATCGACGGGGGTCGTGGCATCGGCAGTGCTCGCATCGACCTCAACTCCTGCATCCGGAAAGGGATCGTAGGGATCGCCCTCCGGTAGCGGATCGCCTTCGGTCGGCGCGAGCGGCGTATAGTTGCCGACGGGATCGGGAACGGAATCAAGCGAAGTCGAGGACTTCGACGAGTTCGAACACCCGAACGCGAGGAACGGGACGGCGAGCAAAGCAGGGAAAAATACGCGCATGGCCGAGGGGCAGCGTAGCGCAAATTGAGGCGATGCCCCACCGGAACGGTGCGGGACGGTCGCCCCTCCTGGAAATTCTGCGCGCCCCCTTTCCGTTCGACGACGATCCGAGCTAATCGCACGCGCCATGGATCCCCTCCACTTCCGCCGCACCAGCGCGAGCACGGCGCCGTCAGCCCCCTCGGAACGCGCTCCGCGTCCGTCGCAGCCCCCGTCGGAAAATGCGCCGATGAGCCTGCGCCGGATTTTCCAGAAGCGACCACGCCTGGAAGCTCCTGAAATGTTTGGGCAACGTGCGCTCGCTCGGATCGCGCGCGCGTTGCCGCCGGTGGAGCGGGCCTACGCGAACATCCGCTTCGCGATCATGCGCCCGAAGCTCTTGAGCGTCATGGACCTCCTCCTTCCCAGCGAAGGGCGGATCCTCGACGTCGGCTGCGGCTTTGGGCTCTTCGCCGCCTACTTCGGCCAGACCCAGCCCGACCGCGCCATCCTCGGCGTCGATCCCGACGGGAAGCGCGTCGTCACGGCGACCAACGTCGCGAAAAAGCTTGGGCTAACCCAACACACCTTCCTCGCGGCCGACGCCAACGACCCGCGCGTCCAAGGCCCCTTCGACGCCGTCTACTGCCTCGACGTGATGCACCACGTCCCGGAAGATCAGCAGGTTGCGCTGCTTGCCCACATCAAGTCGCTGTTGGCCCCGGGCGGTATCTTCGTCATGAAGGACATCACCACCGACCCGCCGGCCCAGCTCCTCTTCACGGAGTTCCTCGACCGCGTCATGGTCGGCTGGAACGAGCCGCTCTGCTACCGACACCACCGGGAATGGGGCGAAATTCTTACCGGTTTGGGATTCAAGGTCCGCATGGTCCGCGTCCCCGACCTCCTCCCCTACCCGCACGTCGTCATCGCAGCAACGCTCCCCCACAGATCGGAAGAGCAC
>JAAFHJ010000519.1 GCA_013298325.1 Myxococcales bacterium
TGCCACGCGGACGCCGGGGGGCGGCGAGGTGCACGAAAGCGTCTCGCCCAGCTTGCCGAAGAGGAGCTGTTCGACGCGCGGCTCGCCGAGGCGGTCTGGCAGGAGCTCGCCGCCGACGGTGACGACGCCGCCGAAGAGGCGCTTGAAGCGCTCGAGGCAAAACGGGCGAAAGCGCGAGAGCTTGCGGCTCGCTTTGAAGCGGAGTCGGCGGGGGCGACGTCACCGGCCCTTGCCGCGTCGCTGCTCACGCGCGCTGCTGAAGTGCTCCTCGCCCACGGGCGCGCCGCCGTTGCTTCCGGAGAAGGGGGGGAGGGGCGCGCGGCGGCTGTCGAGGAGGAGGCGCGAATGCTCCTCGTTCAGGCGCTCGCGAAGTTCCCCGGCGATGCGCGCGCCGCCCGCACCCTCGCGAGCATCTATGCCGGACGCGGAGCTGCGGCCGACGAAGACATGGTGCTCGCGCGCCTTCTGGAACACGGTGAAACGTCGCCGGCTTTTGCGATTGGAATCGCGCGGTTGGCGACGGTGCGAAAGCGTCGCGGCGTCGCCGAAGATGCGCGCCTGCCCCTTTGGCAAAAGGTCCACGAAGGGGACGCACTCCATCGGGAAGCGCTCGGCGAGTTGGTTGCGTTCTACACGCGAAGCGAAGATTGGGACGCGGTCACCGCCGTCTACGAGAGGCAGCTTGTTCGCCTCGGTGCGGGGGCGAGCGAACGGGACGCCGTCCTCTTGCAGCTCGGCATGCTCCACTTCCGGATGCGGAAGGACCGCACGGCCGCTTCGAAATATTTCGGTGAGTTGCGGCCGCGCATGGGGAACCACCCGGCGGTCATGGCCTTCTACGCCGAGGCCGGCGAGACGCCGCAGCCGCCGCCCGTAAAGGGGGAAAATCGCGAAGGGCGTGCCCGGATCGATGAGCTTCGAGGCCATCTACGCAAGCAGCCGGAAGACCGCGAAGCGCGCCTCGAACTCGCCGCGCTTTTTGAGGCGAACGGCTCGTTTCCGCAGGCCGTCGATGCCCTCAAGGGGGTCTTGGAGCGCACGGAGGATGCCACCGGCCGGTCGCCGCTCCTGGAGCGTTTGCGTGTATTGTACCGAGAACGCGTCAAGAACGAGACGGCGCGTGTCGCGGTCCTCCAGGAGCTCCACCGCATCGAGGGGGACATGGACGGGCTCCTTGCCGAGCTCCGTGACACACTCCTCGCGATGGGGCGCCCCCGCGACGCGCTCGCTCTCGATGGGCAAGTGGCGGAAAAGATTTCCGATCCTGTCGCCAAAAAACGCGAGCTCGTGCGAATCGCGCGGACGTGGGTCGAACAGTTTCAGAACGCACAGGCGGCCCTGGAGACCTGGGAGAAGGTTCGCGCCGTCGACCGGACCGACACCGACGCACTCCGTGCATTGCGTGAACTCTACACGAAACGGCGTCTATTCGCCGAGCTCTTCGATCTCCTCGGCGATGAGCTTGAGGCGGTCTCCGGCGCCGAGCGCGCCGCCATTTTGCTGGAGCGCGGAAAGCTCGCGTCGGAGCGCTTGGACCGCAGTGCCGATGCGATTTCCGCCTTCCGCGCCCTCCTCGCCGAGGACCCGAGCCACGCCCAAGCCCGCGAAGCGCTTGAGCGCCACGCGGAGACTCACAAAGACTACGAGCTTCTCCTCGGTCTCCTCGAGGAGCGCGCTGGAGAGGCCGATTCGCCGGTCGTCAACCGCGTCGCCGCGCTCACGCGGATCGCGCTCTTGCTTGGGGAAAAGCTGGAGCGCAACGATGCCGCCGAGGTCGCCTGGGGCCGTGTGCTTGAGCTTGAGCCGCGAAATGCGCGTGCTCTCCGCGTCCTTCGCGAAGCGCGCCTCGCGCGTGGCGACTGGGACGGATTGACTGCGATTCTCCTGGCAGCTGGCGAGGGGGGGCCGCTTGTCGATGCGATCGTTGCCGCCTCTGAGCGCGCTGCCGACGTCGCCGACCGCCTTTCCCTGCTCCGGCGCGTCGAGACCCTCGCCACCGAGGCCCTCCACGACGATGCGCTCGCCGGCCGCACCCGCGAGACGATCCTGATGCTCGATCCTGGCGCCGCCGACGTCGCTGCGCGCGCGTTTTCGCAGGCGGATCGCGAGGGGCGCTGGTCGAAACTCCCCGGGTTTATCGCACTTTTGGAAGGGGCATCTGCCAAAGCCCACGCCGATGGCGGCGATGCATCCGCCGTCGATGCGCTCCTCCTTCCCCGATTGTCGACGCTTGTCGACGTGCTACTCGGCGAACGTCGCGCGGAAGAGACCGTCGGCGTTTCCGACCCGGTTGCTGCCTTTGACGCTGCCTCGCGGCTCCTTGAGCGCGCCGGAGGGGATGCTGCCTTTGATCGCTTCGTGCGCGCCGCCCGTGCGGCTGGGCGCGAGGAGACCATCATCCCGGCGATCGATGTGCGCATTGCGCAGGCCGATGCGGCGAACCTCCATGATTTGCTGCTGAAAAAGGTCTCGCTTGCCGAAGCGATCGGTCAGCGTCGAGCCGCCGCTGATGGGTATCTCGCGCTTCTGGATGCCGACGCTTCTGGAAAAGACGGCGACCGGCCCGCATGGATCAAAGCGCTCGACGGCCATCTTCGGGGCCTCGATGATCGCGCAGGCGTGCGCGCACTCTTTGAGCGCCGCCTCGTGCCTGCAAAGACTAAAGAAAAGCTCGAACTCCTCACCGAGTGGGCCGCCCTTGAAGAGGGCTCTTTCGAGGAACTTGGGCGCGCGGCCGACCTCCAGCGCCGCATTCTTGAGCTGATTCCTAACCACGGCGGCGCGACACGAGCGCTCGCACGACTGCTCCAGGAGCAGGGGGATCTCGACGCTGCAGTCGCCCTCCTCGAAAAAGACCGCGACGCCGCCGAGGGGGCCGATCGCGCTGCCCGTGAGGTCGCGATCGCGAAGACCTTCGTCGCTGGCGGGCGGCCGCAATCGGCCCTTGCCGCTGCGAAACGTGCCCTTGAAGTCGTCTCCGATGACGCCGATGCGCTCGCCGTCCTTGAAGATCTTCTCGTCGTCCCTGAGACGCGCGGACGTGCCGCGCTCATTCTCGAAGAGGTCCATGCTGCAAACGGAAATCCGGAGAAGCGTGCGGCCGTCCTCGACGTGATTATTGCGACGGCTGCTTCCCGGGATGACCGCGCCCGTTACATGCGGACTCTTGCGGAAGTTCGCGAAGGGCTCAATGACGTAGACGGCGCCCTCGACGCCTGGTCGCGCGCCTGCGCGGAACAGCCGAGCGACCTGAGCGGCTGGGATTCGTTCCAGGCGTATGCCCAAAGTCATCGGGCACTTCCGGCGCTCGTCGAGGCTCTCTCTGCCGTCGTCCCGAAGTCGGGGCCGAGCACGGTCCCGGAGGCGATCGATAGCGAATTGGCCGACCGACTTGCGGCGATTCACGAAGAACACTTCGGTGACGTGGAAGCAGCGCGCCCCTACCTGGAGCGTGTGTTTGCGAAGGCGCCGGATAACGATCGCGTCTTTGAGCGCCTCCGGCAAATTCTCTCTGCGCTTGGCGAGTGGAACGTCCTTCTCGCGCTCTTTGAGCGTGCCGCGGAGAGCGCCGCAGACCCGGATGTTCGCATTGAACGCTATTCGGATGCGGCCCTCGTCGCTGAAGAGATCGCCGAGGACCCCGAACGCGCGATTGCCCTCCACGAAAAGGCACTGGTCGGTGCACCGAACCATGAGCCGTCGCTCATCGCCCTCGAAAAGCTCTACACGCGGATGGAGCAGTGGGACCGCCTTGGCGCGGTGCTCGATCGGCGGCTTTCGGCAGCGATCGGCGACGACGTTCCCCAATTGCGTAGGAAACTCGGCCTGTTGCGGCTTCGTGCGCTCAAGGATGCCCGCGGCGCCCTTCCACTCCTTGCGTTGGTTCTCGAAGACTCCCCCGACGATCAGGAG
>JAAFHJ010000052.1 GCA_013298325.1 Myxococcales bacterium
GCAAACGCGTCGACGCCGAGGCGATCGGCGAGACGGGCGAGGCGCGCAGGGGCGCGGAGGAGCTCTTCTTCGCGGGCGTCGACGGCGGTGCCCGCGGTGGCAGCCACGCTCCCCTCGGCGATGACGGTCAGCGTCTCCTCCAGGTCGGTCAAGAGCGCGAAAAAGACCGGGTCTCGGCCATCGGCGGGGAGCGCCGCCGCAAGAGAGCTGCGCACCTGGCCGACGGTCGCCGCAAGCCCGACGAAGGTTTCCGGATCGGGCTCGACGACCACGAGGCGAGCGATCGGAAGCGGCGTTTCGGTCGCCCCGGTGAGCGGCAGCGGCGGGTAGGCGGGCGGAACGAGGCGACCGGCGAGGCGGCCCCCCAGCCAGAGGGCAGCGCCCCCATCGGCCCGTCGGGCCGCGTAGAGTTCCGTCGACGAAAACGTCTGCGCGGCAAGCGTCTTCGGGACGGCTGACGCGGCGAGCGTCGTCGACATCCACGATCCCCACGCGCTCGCGTGGCGTGCGTCCGCATCGTCGCTGGGGCGCAACGCAGCGAAGGGGGCAGTGCCGGCGAGCGCCGGGTTTTCCGAAACAAGTGCAGTAGGATAGATAAAGTCTTCGGTCCGTTCCGGGAGCGTTGCGAGGCGCGCCAACGCGTCCACGTCGACGAAGGCACGCTCGGCGAAGAGCCGGACACCGAACGGAGGCACCGGCGTCCGCCGACGCGCAACCGTCCCTGCCGCCGCCGCCCCCCGCTTCGAGGAGAGCCCCACCTGCGCCTTCTTGCGGAACCGGTCGACGACGACGACGTTGGCGGCCGGCGCCAAGTCGCTAGCAAGGAGCCCCTCTGCCTCAGCAAATGGGAGCAAATCGGCAAGAGCTGCGCCTACTTGTGGCCCCTCGGAAAAGGCAAAGACTCGGTCGCAACGCAGCGCCGCCGCTTGGGCTTCAGGGTCTCTCCGGAACGCACGTAGGAGAAAAATCGCGATTCGTGCGTTTCTTCGAGCCTCATCTACTGCAATTGTTCCCCCCTCGCCGATCGCCTGCAAATCGAGGCGTACCGAGGCGAGCCAGGCGAGCGCGAGCGCCGGATCGGGCCCCCGCTCGTCGTTCGCTCCGCGGCGCGGCGACGGCAGCGCCTCCCCATCGAGGACCTCTCCACCAAAAAGGCTCGGAGCGGCCGGCGAGCGTGCACGAAGACGAGCAATTTCGGCATTTACTAGCGTACCGATGTCCCGTTCCACCGGCACCGTCGGCGCGAGGAGGGCCTGGGGAACGGCCAAGAAAGCGCGGCTCGCTCCGTAGGCAGAGACGAGATCGGGCGGGAGGTGCCCCGCTGCCGAAGCCTCTTCGCGGAGTGCGACACTCAAACGCGTCAGCAGGGCAGGAAGCTCTGGTTCAACAATGCGTGTTCTCGCCTCAACAAGTGCGCGCCCGAGGGCGGCCGCCGCGACCATGCCGACGCCATCGGTCGTGAGGAGGATCGGCCCTCCGCGCGTGAGCGGCTCCCGGAGTGCTTCGCCGAGGGTCGTCTCCTTGGAAGAAAGCAAACGAATCCCGTTCTTTGCGAGCTGCTCCCGGTCGTACTCGGAGAGGCTGGCGAAGGTACGTGCGGCGCCACCGAAGGGGAGGATTGCCGCCGGATCGATCGGGACACGGGCCGCGCTCGGGAGCGGAGCCGGCGTCGCATCCCAGGGGAACGGGCGCCAACGATTCCAAGCCTCCGGCATGACGACCGGTTTTGCGGCAATGGGCGTTTTCGGAGCCACGGGCTGCGGAGCGACGGCGGGGGGCGTGCCGCAGCCGAGGGCCGCAAAGAAGGCGAAGGGCGCCAAGTTTCGAAGATTCCGCGTCATAAGGGGTAGGACCGGTTAGATCTGCCTTTGATGGTGTTGGGCAAGAAACGCGGGCGTTTTCCCGGGGCGGAACCGGCCGAACGTACTGGGATTCATGGGCTTTCGAGCCTTCGCGAGCGCCGGGGTCGGCTGCCTCCGAAGCCGATCCCCCTGTACCAACGTATTCCCTTTCCGCTCCTCCGCGCCTTCCTTCTCGGCGCCGTCGCGCCGGTCGCGGTCGCGTGGGCCATCGCGCGCAATCACCGTCACGCGGAGGAGCGACTGCAGGCGACGCAGGACGCGAGACCGGCCCCAAGCGCCTCTTCTGTGCAATCTGCACGCACACCGGCGGCGACCGGCGCAGCACCCGGCGAGGTCTTTTACGACGTCGACGAACTCCTCGGCACCTTCGGGAGCGACGCCGGCAAATAGCCGATTATACGCTACTTTAGGGGCGCTACCTTTTCGACGAGCGGCGCGAGCGCCAGGAGCTTCTCGGCGAGGGCCTTCGACGGTGCCTCGGGGAGGTCGCTCACGAAGACGAGACGCGTCCCCTGGGCGACGACGAGGAGCGGTTCGCTGGTGCCGACGCCGTGGGCCGCATCGTCCTTCTGGCGGTCGACGACGCGGCGCGCGAGTTCTTGGGGGGCAGCCTCGTCGGCGAACTCGGCGATCCAGAGAAAAGCGGTGTGACCACGGGAGTTTACAAGAGTCTCTGCGCGATCGGCGCGGAGCTTCCCGGCGAGCGTTGCCCGGAGGGCGGCATCGGCCGCCATGTCGACGGCGGCCGGTTTGCGGAGGAGGCCGGCGAGAAAGTTTCGCGTCGCCAGTTCGCCGAAGACGGTCGCCTCGGTCCCGTGGAAGCCGGGCGGCGCCGGGAGCGGCGGGAAGACGAGGCGCTCGCCGCCCGCCAGTAGAAACTCGGGGTGAAAGACCTCCGCGGTGCGGCGAGGCGGGCGTTCATACAGGGAATTCACCAGCGGAAAGCCACCGCGCTCCCAGACCGTCGCCACAAAACGGGCCCCTTGCACGTAGGAAAACAACACCGATTCTCGCCGCGCGCGATTCGATGCCCGGAGCGCAGGAGAGATCCCGCCGAGGTCTTCGAGTTCGTCGGCATCGCGCGCACTCCAGCCGGCTACTTCGTGGAGGGCAGTCGCACGATTTTTTCCCGCACGGAGCGCTTCAAAGGCAATTCGTGTCGTCTCTGCATCCCCCTCGACCAGTGCGCGGTAGGCGCGGCGCCGGTCGGCGTCTGGCTCCTCGGTAAAGCGCTGCAGGGTAAAATGCTGATCTTGAAGCGCGTGCGTTACCTCGTGGGCGACGAGCCCCTCGACGAAGGCGTGCGTTTCATCCGGCGTATGTTTCGCGCTTTCGGCAGCCGTCCACGAAGGCAACGTCTCCCGGAGAAGAACAACGTGTGCGTATTCGTCGTAGAAAGCGAGGTAAATGTTTGCGTCGTCTTTGGGGCGTTTCCCTCCGAAACGCCTCCCATCGTCGCGCGCGAACGACTCTTCACTGTGGCGATTGAAGGCTTGATTGAAGCCATCTTCGTCCAGCAAGGAAACGGCAATAGGCTCTTTCTGAGGGAGCCCGCGCACGGCGGCGACGGTGCGCGCGATCGCGGCGACGTCGATGGTCGCCATCGGGTCGACGGGGCGGGCGGGGACCAGCGACTTGGGTGCAGTCTGCACGCCTTCTGCGCCGGCCTGCGGACGACAAGCGACCGCGCCGACGAGCAGAAGTAGCGCGACTGCCTTCTTCATCCCTTCCCCTTCTTTGGGTTATTTTTACTCGTTTTTTTTGAGCCCGGCGGCGGTCGGACGAGCCCATCCCGCGCCTTCACGAAGGCCTCCAGACGCCCCTTGGGGAGCTTCTTCTTGCCGACGGCGACGCGCACCGCGCACCCCGGCTCGTCGCCGTGTTTGCAGTCCGAGTACCTGCATTCTGCAGCGAGTTCCGCGATCTCGGGGAATTGGCGAGCGAGGTGCTCGTCGTCTTCCGAGTAGAGGCCGACTTCGCGCATCCCTGGAGTGTCGATGACGAGGGCTCCGCCGTCGAGTCGGAAGAGTTCGCGATGGGTCGTTGTGTGGCGCCCCTTGCCGTCTTTCTCGCGAACGGCTCCGGCGCGCGCGAGCTCGCTGCCGGCCAGGCGGTTTAGCAAGGTCGACTTACCAACGCCGGAAGACCCAACAAATGCAGTCGTTTCGCCGCGTTTCAAACGCTCGGTTAGCGCTTCGATGCCCCAACCCTCGGTAAACGATGCAAGATACACATCTTCCGGCGGGAGGAGCGTGCGTGCCTCCTCAAGGATCGCCTCGCGGTCCTCGCAGAGGTCGGCCTTCGAGAGGACGAGGACCGGCGTCGCCCCCCCTTCGCGGACGATGCGCAGGTAGCGCTCGATGCGTGCCGCGTTCCAGTCGCCGGTGCCGGCCGAGCCCTCGCCGGGCCCGGCGAGCGCCGTCACGATCACGACGAGATCGACGTTGGCGACGAGCACCTGGGGGACGACCCCCTCCCCGGCCGCCTTGCGTACGAGCATCGTCCGCCGGGGGAGGATCGCCTCCAGGACGACCTCCCCCTCGGTAGCCGGTGAAACCACAACGAAATCGCCAACTGCCGGCGTATTCCGCGCGTCCTCCCGCATCGATTTGCGGTGAACTCCGGAGGCTTTGGCGAGCATGCGCGCCCCTTGATCGCCGTCGTCGACGACGACGAACGCACCGCCGTAATGCATGGAAAGTACACGGGCCGGTCGAACCTGAGCGGCATCGAGCCCGTACTCGGTGCAGAGTGCAGCAAAATCGTCAGCAAAGCGGGCGGGCGCGTACCCGTAGTCGGCGAGGGGCGCGTGCGGGGGAACGGCGGGATCCGAGACAGGGGTCATGCGTGCTTGGGAAAATCCTGGAAACTTGGAGGGAACCGAGTAGACGGCCGGCGTGGCGAAAGAAGACACGCTCGTCATCCACGAGATCTACGCGAGCATCCAAGGGGAATCGACCTTTGCGGGGCTGCCGTGCACCTTCGTGCGCACAACAGGGTGCAACCTCCGCTGCTCCTGGTGCGACACGACCCATGCATTTTACAAGGGGCACCGGATGGCGCGCGGGGATGTCCTCGCGCGCGCGCTCGCGGAAAACACGCCGCTCGTCGAATTGACCGGCGGCGAACCGCTCTTGCAACCTGCGGTGTTTGTTCTGCTTCGCGAGCTCTGCGATGCGGGGAAGACGGTGCTCGTCGAGACCTCCGGCGAGGCCGATGTCTCGGGGGTTGACGCGCGCGTCCACAAGATCATGGATTTGAAGGCGCCCCTCTCCGGGGAAAGTTCCCGGAATCGCTGGAGCAATCTCGCCCATCTGACGCCGCGCGACGAGATCAAGTTCGTCCTTGCTGGCGAAGAGGACTACCTCTGGGCGCGAGACGTCATCCGCAGCAGGCAACTCGATAAAATTACACCGAATTTGCTAATGTCGACCGTCTTCGGAAACTTCTCGCCGAAGGACGTCGTCCCCCGCATTCTGGAAGATCGACTCCCGGTGCGTCTCCAGCTTCAAATGCACAAGTACATCTGGCCGGCCGACGCGACCGGGGTGTGATCGTGGAACACTCAAGCGCCTACGTTTTCGGCTACTGGGTCGGACGACTGCTCGTCCTCCTGATCCCGATCGCGATCGTTGCGCTCATTTTGACGAACGATCGTGCTCGCAAACGGCGGCTGCGCGAGGCCGCTCAGACGCGGTGGGACGCGATCGTCGCACGCTTTGGGCCCGACGTCGGCGCACGGCTTTTCGCCGGGGACGTGCGCCTCGGCGACAGCGCCGAGATGCTCAGCGCCGCCTTCGGCCCGCCCAGTGTGGTCTACGAGGACCCGGCCGGCGGCGGCCAAATCGCCATCTGGTTCGTCCCCGGGCAGCCCCACCGCATCGCCCGCCAGGTCCGTCTCGTCAACGGAGTCCTCGCAGGCTAGCGGAAGGATTCGCGTTTTGGTCAGGAAGTGCGGGCGCCGGTGAAGAAGTCGCGGAAGATGGAGACGTCTTCCTTGGAGCCGAGGACGAGCGGCGTCCGCTGGTGGAGTTCCCGCGGGATCACGTCGAGAATACGGTCTTTTCCGTCGATGGCCATGCCACCAGCCTGCTCGAAGAGGAAGGCCATCGGGTTGGCTTCGTAGAGGAGGCGCAGTTTGCCCTTCGGGCTCTTCTTGTCGGCGGGATAGGCGAAAATCCCCCCTTTGATGAGCGTGCGGTGGGCGTCGGCGACCATGCTGCCGACGTAGCGGCTCGTGTAGGGGCGGCCGTCGGTGACGTCGGTCTCTTTGATGTAGGCGGCCCAGCGGCGAATTTCTTCGCTCCAGGAGGCCGAGTTACCGCCATTGATGCTGTAGGTCTTCCCGCGCTCGGGGCAGCGGATATTCGGCGCAGAAAGAAAGAATTCACCGACTTCCGGGTCGAGAGTGAAGCCGTGAACACCGCGACCGGTGGAGAGCACAAAGATCGTCGAAGGGCCGAACACCACGTAGCCGGCGCCGACGATCTCGCGCCCAGGGGCGAGAGCATCGGTAGCATTCGGGTGGAGTTCTGGATACTTGCGACGGAGAACCGCGAAGACGGTCCCGATAGAGACGTTGGTATCGATGTTCGACGAGCCATCGAGGGGGTCGAAAAGAACGACGTACTTCCCCGGATGGTCGGCAATGACCGCTTCGTCGAGTTCTTCGGACGCGATCACTCCACAGTGACCGCTTCGCTGGAGAACATTCAAAAGAACATCATTGGCGAACTGATCCAGTTTCTGGACCTTTTCCCCCTGGACATTCGTCTCGCCCGTGTACCCGAGGAGCCCGGCGAGCCCGGCGGCGCGGACGCGGCCGTTGATGATGCGGATCGCCAGGGAAATATGATTGAGCAGCGAGGTGAACTCGCCGGTGGCGCCGGGGGCGGCGTGCATCCCGGTGAGGACGTGCTCGCGCAGGGTGGTGCCAACGAGGTTGGGCATCGCTTGGGGGAAGGTGCTCGGGGACTCCATCGCGCCGCGTTGTGAAGGAGCCGCCCCCGCAATTCAAGCGGCATTTTCCGCGCGTCTCCGTGGTGCTTTTCCCGTGGTCGCGCCCCCGGTCGGCGCGGTACCGTGCCGCGCCAAACGCGCCTGGGGCGTCCCCATCGCGCCATTCTCCGGAGATCTTCCATGGCTCACACCGACCGCGTTCGCGAAATCCTCTCCTGGTACGCCTCCGACAACCCGGGAACGAAGGCGAATCTCGCCCGTTTGCTCAACAGCGGAAAGCTCGCCGGCACCGGGAAGCTCGTGATTCTTCCGGTGGATCAAGGCTTTGAGCACGGCCCCGCGCGCTCGTTTGCGCCGAACCCCCTCGGCTACGATCCCAACTATCACGCCGATTTGGCGATCGCCGCCGGCTGCAACGCGTACGCGGCACCGCTCGGGTTCATCGAGGCGGTCGCCGATCGCGTCGCCGGCGAGATCCCGCTGATCCTCAAGCTGAACAATTCGGACAGCCTCGCGAAAATGGATCAGCCGATCAGCGCGGTGACCGGCTCCGTCAAAGACGCCATTCGCCTCGGCTGCGCGGCGATCGGCTACACGATCTACCCCGGCTCCGGGCACCGGAACCGCATGTACGAAGACCTCCGCGAGCTCATCGCCGAGGCGAAGGCCCATGGCCTGCCGACGGTTCTTTGGTCCTACCCGCGCGGCGCCGGCCTCTCCAAGGACGGCGAGACGGCGACCGACGTCGCTGCCTACGCGGCCCAGATCGCCGCCCAGCTCGGCGCCCACGTGATCAAGATCAAGCCGCCGAAGGACTTCGTCGAGCAGGCCGAAGCGAAGAAGGTCTTCGAGAAGTACAGCATCCCGACGGCGACCCTCGAGGACCGCGTCCGCCACTGCATCCAGGCCGCCTTCGCCGGCCGCCGCATCGTGATTTTCTCCGGGGGCGAAGCCAAAGGAACGGACGAAGTTCTCGCGGAAGTTCGGGGACTTGCCAAAGGTGGTGCCTTCGGTTCGATCATGGGCCGCAACGCCTTCCAGCGCCCCCGCGAAGAGGCGATCAAGCTCCTCCAAGACGTCATGGACGCGTTCGCAAGCGCCTGATCATTGCTCACCGATCACGGCCGCCCCTCCCGGCTCTGGGCGGCGATCCTCGCGATCGTCTGCCCGGGCCTCGGCCATCGGTACCTCGGCCGCCCGTTTGTCGCGTTTGCGACGGCGGGCGTCGCCCTTTTGTTGCCTGCCCTCGTCCTTTTTCAATTTGCACAGGTTGTCGTCGCTGTAGGTCCGAAGTCCGCTTACCTGATGCTTTTTCTGGCACCGGGAATGATCGCGACGCTCTCCGTGATCGACCTGTTTACGCGCTGGGATGACGACCAGGACGAAGTTGCACCGTTTCTTCCGCTGCTCCTCCACGCAGGCCTTTTTGGCGTTGCAGCAGCGGCGCTCGCGCTCGCCGTCCCCAGCTATTTTGTGGAGCGCTACGTCGTCCCGTCGACGTCGATGCTCCCGCTCCTCCGCCCCGGTGACGAACTCCACGTCGACCGGCGGACGGCGGTCAGCGACCTCCGGCGTGGCGACGTCGTCGTGCTCCGGGAGCCAGGACCACCGGGGGCGAAGGAGTCCTTTCTCGTAAAGAGAATCGTCGGTCTGCCGGGGGATACCATCGCCTTCGTTGGGCAGGAACTCGCGGAGAGTCCGAGAAAGATCAGCCATTGTCTCGGTGGCGGGACCGGCGGCAGGCTCGAATGCATCGACGACCGTTGCTGGGCCCTCCCGGCGCCGACCGCGGAGATTTCCGCGTTTCGGACCGCCTACGAAGTGGCGCCACCGCAGCTGTTCGTCGCGGGGGATCTTCGCGAAAACAGTGAAGATTCGAGGGCACGACTCCGACTCGGACTCCCGCCATTCGCCGTGGGGGACGTCGTCGGTCGCGTCATCGCCCATCGCGCGAAAGGGGGCGAGCTCGCCGCCATCGACGTCGACGCCGCCGGGGAGCCGTACCGATGCAGCCCCACCGCAAACGCGAAGTAAGTGGGGCGGGCGCCCACGGTTCGGCTAAGGACCCGGGTCTGTGGCAGCGAAAAAATCGTCCGCGTCGTCGTCTTCGAAGGGCTCTGCCGCCGGTCTCGTGATCGGCGTCCTGGTCGGTCTCGGTCTCCTCGGTGGGGCCATCTACGGGCTCGCGCGCCTGGAAAAAGGCTCGGCGGATGGGGGCGTCGGAAGCGCCTCCGCGAGCGCGAGCGCGGCACCGAGCGCCGCTCCAAGTGGGGCGCCCTCCGCGTCCTCGGTACCGGCACCGAGCGCGAGCACCAACGCGACTCCCGTGCAAGATGCAGCGATCGCCGATCTCGACGCGACCTCCGTGCAGGATGCATCGATCGAGGTCACCGATGCGGGGTCGACGGCAACCGCCACCGATGCCGCGACCGCAACGGGGGCAACCGCGACCTCGGATCGCGCGGCTGCTGCTGCCGGCGTGCGCGCCGAGCTCGAAACGACGAGCCCCACCGGCGGACTTGCGCGCGGCGAGCGCCCGGGGAAAGCGACGAAGGAGGCGATCGCCTTCGCCGAAGAGATCTGCATTTCGGCGGCCCCCGGCGTCGCACGATGCGGAAGTCCGGAGAAAACCGTCGTTTCCGTCCATGCCCTCGAGCGTGACGGCTACAGCGGCCATGAAGCGCGCGTCGTCGCCCCGGCAGGCGCCAAGCCGAAAGACGGCGGCGCCGAGACCGATGCATGTATGGTGCAGGAAGTTCTAAAGGTGCTCGACACCCGGCTCGACGCCGACCGTGGCGCACTCACCGACCTCGAAGGGCGCGCCTTCTTCACCTGCACCTTCGGCGCCAAATAATTGATGTTGCGCGAGTTTATCCGCTGCGCGCCGCTTATGGCCGTCGCCGCCTGCGGCCCTGCGGGCGCGAGTGGCCCCCGCGCACCTACGCATGCGCAGGTGCAGGAGACGCCAGCCACCGCGAGCCCTGCCGCCATTGAGGAGGCTTGGTTCTCCCTTGCGACCGCCGATTCAAACCTGGCAAAGCTGCACGGAATCCCCTTCCCCAATCCGCAAAGTGAGCGCCTTCTCTCCCTCGAACTGCTCGCCACAAACACCGATCTTGGGACGCTCGGCGGGCGCCCCGACCGCCTCTCCTTCGGCCTTCGCGGGCGCTCCCTCGACGCGGCCCAAGCGGCCCTAGGCGGAAAGCGTGCACCGGCCGTGGAGCAAGAAATTGCCATCGGTCGCGCGAACTTGGCCTGGGAGCGCGCAGCCCCGGAGGCGCTCGGGGTGCTCGTAGAGGCGCTTGTTGCCGTTGGAAATACGAGCACCGCCGAGGCCTCTATTCTGGATCGCTATCTGGGGGGGCGCCTCGCAAGTTTGGCGCCAGCGCTGAGGGCTCGCCAGGCCGATCGCTGGGACGCTTCTGCGATTGAAGCGGCTCTCGACGGCTTCGATGCCTTGATCGATACCGGCAAAGTTCCGGAGACGGCGCGGGCGGTCCTTGCGCTCCGCGACGAGGCGGAAAAGATCCGCATCGTGCCGACGGGGACGCGCACCGACCTCCTCGATGGGCGGATCGCCGCGGCATTTCCCGGGGAGACGGTCGGTACGGCGACGATGGCGCTCGACGGATCCCTGCCCGCACAAAATCAAAAAGTACGAACACTTCTCGCAGCCGCAGGCCCCACCAAAGAACGTGCATTTTGCACAAATGCCGGGGATACCTTGGTCTACGAGTTCTCCACGTTCCTGCCGCGGCCCCATCGGGAGGTGAGCACGACGGCGATGACGGCCGAGGTGCTCGCGATCGTCGATCACGACCGCCGGAGCCTCGCCCGTTGGGGGCTGCGTGCGGCGATGGGGCGCGCGCTGCTGACCGATCCGGCGCGGGAACCGGTGCTCCTGGCGACGCTTGCGCCGGCCGACCGGCACCGCATCCTTGCCCTCGTCGCCGCCGATCCGTTGCTGCCCCTTCGTGGCGTCCTCGACGCGCCTCGCTAGGAAAATTCGACGTCTTTGTTGCGTTGCGTCGTCGTTTTGCCCCTTTGCACCAAGTGCCGGGCGACTAAGCGGTGCCCATGGATCTCTTCGGTCTCCTCTCCGATCATCAGTACGGTCAGGTCTTCGTTCAGGTCGACCCGGCGTCCGGGCTCCGCGCCATCATCGCGGTCCACGACAGCCGTCTCGGCCCCGCCCTCGGCGGTTGTCGGTTCATCCATTACGACCGCGACGAAGACGCGATGCGCGACGCCCTCCGCCTCGCCCGCGGCATGACCTACAAAGCAGCCATCAGCGGCCTGAACCACGGCGGCGGCAAGAGCGTCATCTTGAAGCCGCGCGGCGAGTTCGATCGCAAGGCGCTCTTCACGAGCTTCGGTCGCTTCCTGGAAGACCTCGGCGGCCACTACGTGACCGCGGAAGACTCGGGCACCTCCATGGAAGATATGGAGACGATTCGGGCAGTTACGAAGAATGTCACCGGCATCGATCCGAAGAACGGTGGCTCCGGCGACCCGTCCCCGTTCACCGCGCTCGGCGTCCGCCGCGGCCTCGAAGCCTGTGTAGAATACAAGCTTGGCCGCAAGAGCCTCGAAGGCGTCCACGTCGCGGTGAAGGGGGTCGGTCACGTCGGCTGGTATCTCTGCCGCGAACTCCACGCCCTCGGCGCCAAGCTCTCGGTCTCGGACATCGACGCCGCGCGCACCCAGGCGGCCGCCCAGGAATTCGGCGCCACCGTCGTCGACAACGACACCATCCACGCGCTCGGCTGCGACGTCTACGCCCCCTGCGCGCTCGGCGCCGGCCTCAACGACGAGACGATCCCGGCCATCCAAGCGACGATCATCGCCGGCGCGGCGAACAACCAGCTCGCCGAGAGCCGCCACGGCGACGAGCTCCACAAGCGGGGAATCCTTTACGCCCCCGACTACGCCATCAACGCGGGCGGCCTTGTGAACGTCGCGGCGGAAGCGTCCGGCGCGTACAACGCGGATGCTTCGCGGGCGAAGGTGCTTACGATCTACGACACCCTCTTCACGATCGCCGAGCGCTCGGCAAAGACGAACATCCCGACCTGGAAGGTCTCCGACACGATGGCGGAAGAGCGTTTGGCCGCTGCAAGCAAGAAGAACTGACTTCGCCAATATAGCCCAAAGAAAAAGCCGCCCCGGGAATCCCGCGGGCGGCTTTTTTTATACGAATGATTCGACGCGAGTTGTTCTCAGGAAGCGACGTGGGACCCAGACAAGGCGTACAGGGACCCGAGATTCTTTCATGCCTCGTTCTTCCACTCGGCAGGGGCGATTTCGATTGCGGTGTTGCGGGTATCGAAATCGTCCGTGACAACACGGACCGCAGTGACGCGGAGGTGCGCGTTGGCCCGATCGCGGAGGAGCTGGTGGACGTCGTGCACGTGGGGAATGTGCACGAACTTTGGAGGTTTTGGTTGGCTACGGCGCACGGGAGGCGGGCCGAAGGTGATCGTCCCGGTGCCGTCTGCGTGGTCTACGACGGTGGTGACGTCGGCGGAAAGCTCCAGGGAACGCGTCGCTTCCCCCTGTACGGCGATCAATGCGCGCGCATTGGTAACCCCGTAGACGGTCCGCTTTCGCTTCCAGGCGTCGAAGAGGAACCGGCCGACGGCGGCGTAGGTAAAGGCGGCCACAAAAGGCAGGCCGAACAACACCGTAAATAGAGCGCCTTTCCACAGAGCCTCGACCTCTCGAACCACGATGAGAACGGCTACGGACAGTGAAAAGGGGACCATGAACCAGTCGCTCGCCTCAAACAGAAGGCCGCCCCGCGGGCGCCCGACCCAGAGGAGTGTCTCCCCGGCGCCGAGCTCCCGTTTCAGGCGGGCCTGGGCTTCGGCGTCGAGAAGAACGGGGGCGGGCCCTTCGCGGTACGGATCGTCCATCGTGGGGAGCTAGTTCCCGTTTTTGAACAATAAGTGCAAGCGGTGCCTGCGAAAAAAAGTGCAGCTGGCGGGGATCGAACCCGCGGCCTGGCGATTAAAAGTCGATAACCGTCCCTCTTCGACCCACACGCGAATGCGCATGGATAAGGGGTGAGAAACGGTGGTTTTCCTGCTCTGCCACTGAGCTACAGCTGCGTGTATCTGCGTTTGTTCTGACTGCGTGGAACCTTGGCGCCTCCAAACAGGCAAGAACCTTCGAATTATATCCAAATACCAACGAAAAAAGTGGCGGCGGGTCTTTCACCCGCATCTCCGGGATGGAATCGGTAACCCTTCTTCTTCGGCCCCAACGAACCAGTCGTGGGACGAGGGATTGAAGAAGGTACACTCCCAGCGTGTTATTTACACTACGCCACCAGCACAGCGGGTGGGACTCGAACCCACGACCTGGCGTTCCTTAAACGATAATCCTCTCCCATCGGCCCACCGGGGTGGACGAAAGTCGAAAGAAGATAACCCGCTCTTCCGTCTGAGCTACCGCTGCAAAATCACGAATATCCTAAGGCACTGTGACGGCGGGATTCGCACCCGCAACTGACCTTTCGGCCCATGATCAAAGTTTCACTACGTCACACGCATCCCCGGTTGGGGGGTGCAGCTAGCGGGATTCGAACCCGCGGCACGGCGATCCATATTCGATAACCGTCCCTCTTCGACCCACACGCGAACGCGCATGGATGAGGGGTGAGAAACGGTGTTTTTCCTGCTCTACCACTGAGCTACAGCCGCTTGCGAAACATCACGAACGAGAACACGAAAGTCGTGGCGACGGGATTTTCACCCGCATTTCGGAGCCCCTTCGATAAACCTCGCTCGTCGGCCCAACGAAGTTCTCGGATCCGGCTCTTCGCCGGGACGAGACGAACAATTGGGCAAGGTCTTGAGCGAGGACTCTTTCTCCGTGTACTAGAATTGTACGAAACCACGGTGCAGCCGGCGGGATTTGCACCCGCATCTGGGGCGTGGAAGGCGATAACCGTCCGCTCTTCGGCCCCGCTTCAAAGAAGCTAGGCAAGGGATGAGCAACGGAAAGGGTGCAAGCACCCAAACCCTGATCTACTGTTAATCTACGGCTGCTTAGGTTCGCCGGCCTGTGCCGGCGAAGAGAGAAACAAGACTCACTGGCGCGCGAAGTCGGCCATCACCGCCGGAGCGGCTGCGTCGAATCCGACGACGTCCAGCGTACCGGCGTCGTTCGGATCGGCGATGGTGAACTCGGTCGCCGTGAGGCCGACGACCACGAGCTTGGCGGCGATGCCGGTCTGCTCGCGATAGTCGCGAAGTGCTCGATACGGATGCACATTTCCGAACCAGGTCTCGTTGTCCGTGTAGACCACAAACACATCGACCGGGATCTTCTGGGCCGCCGCGTGAAGCATCGGGAGCGCGCAGTCGGTGGCCCCCATCGGGACCGCATCGATGCGGGCAACCGTCGTCTTGAGGTCGAGATCGGCGTGGAGGGGAAGCGGCACAAGCGTGTGGGAGAAGCCTACAAAGCGCGTCTCCGCTTCCGCCCGTGCCGTCGCCATCGCCATCACCGCGCTCGCCATGCGCGGATTCACCCCGGAGAGGCCGCCGATGGTACCGACGGTCATCGAGCCGGAGACGTCGAGGGCAAGCATATGACGCTTCCCCGTCGGTTCAATCGTCTGGAAGGAGGCAAAAAATGCATCATCCAGCGCCTTGATCAGTCGCGTATCCGGCTTCCAGGTCAACGAGCCTTTATCGC
The DNA here is from genome assembly GCA_013298325.1 of Myxococcales bacterium. Lineage (GTDB taxonomy): Bacteria > Myxococcota_A > Polyangia > Polyangiales > Polyangiaceae > JAAFHJ01. The sequence goes on from JAAFHJ010000052.1 coordinate 14,526, forward strand.
CGCGCCCCTGCCCGTAAACACCGGCGGCCGCAAGGACCGACAGCGGGTGGATGCGCGCCTTCTTCAGCGCCCGCTCGTCGCGGAGGCGGTCGGCGATCAGACGCCCATGGCCAGCGTCCGTGAGCCCGAGCGCACCCAGACGCGCGAGGTTTCGGAGGAGGGCCGTGAGCGGGAGATCGGGGAGCAAGGCTTCCCAAACCGCCTTATTCGCAAGAAATTGTGACGGAATCATCTCATGCGTAAAGCGATACTTCGCGCAGAGTTGAATGACCTCCTCGGCGCTCGTCGCCTGCTGAAGGGCATCGAAGGCGGCAAGCGTCTCCGGGAGGAGGCTCGCGTCGGGCGCCTTTCCGACGATCCACCCGAAGATCGCCTTCTGGCGGTCGTCGACGGGATGGGCGTGGGAAAGGCGCAACATATCGCGGTGAGACCAGCCGTCCCGCTGGCGGTATTTCGTCGTTTGATAGACGAGATCCTTCTCCGCCTTCTGCGTATACCAACGGGCGACCGCGGTACGGAGCGCGCGGCCGAAACCGCGAAAGCGGGTCGCTGCGTCGACGAAGTGAAAGAGGTGGGTCGCCGTACGCGCAACCTGGGGCAAGGCCTCAAGGGCTGCGGCCCGCGTCGCGGGGTCCCCCGCCGAAGCCGCGTAGGCAAGGGCAAGGATCGCCGAGTCATTCTTGGGGGCGCGCCCGGTCACCGAGACAGAAACAATCCGTGAAACGGTCTTTTTCCCGTCGAGAGCGAGGCAGGCATCGAGGGCGCTGAGGGCGTCCTGCGCGGTCTTTCGTGCGGTCGCGTAGTAGGTCGGGCCGTCGGCGCCGAGGATGAGGAAGCGGTCGAGGCGCCCCCAGGCATCAAGGGCGAACACCGCGCCACCGGCATGGTTGGTCACGAGACCGGCGGTCGGGTTGGCAGACTTCGGGGCGAACAGGTCAAGAACAGCGCGGAACATATAGAAATTCTCCGAGGGGAGTCGGCCCATCGCTGGGCAACCGTCTGACGTCGTCGCCCCCGCAGTTTCGCGGGTCGGCGTCGACCGTCCGCCGTTTGCAGCGGACGTCTGCCCTTCAGCAGCGACCGTGCCAGCGGCTACGACTAGCCACATTTCCTCGGTTTCCTGATGGCCGACCTCCGCGAGTCCCCAATTCGCGCGCGTATCCGCTAGGAGTACTAGCCAATTGGCTAATCACGCGCGCATGAGCGCGTGGACCGAGAATTTCCATAAAAAAAAGCCCCTGGAGGGTTCCAGGGGCTCGCGTTCCAGGCCCCCTGTCCTTGTGGGACAGGCCCTCTGCGTGCAGGCGGAGGGGAGAGCACTCGAACGTAATCAGGGTCGCGCAAGAGGGCCGGCGGCCGGCTCGCCGAGTGCTTCGATTTCCTCGGTGGTGAGGATCTCGCTGCGGATCAGGAAGCGCACGCCGAGCGGCGACTCCAAGGAGAAGCCGGCGCCGCGGCCGGGGACGACGTCAAGGACGAGGCGGGTATGCTTCCAGTATTCGAACTGGGCGGCCCCCGAT
>JAAFHJ010000520.1 GCA_013298325.1 Myxococcales bacterium
GAGGTGACCAGGCAGCTCGCCTCGTTGACGTAGCTTAGGCCGCACGCAGCTTCGTTCTTGAGGGTAATCGCCGCACACGCCTCGGTATTTGGCACGACCTGGTCTTGGCCGAAGGGCACAAGCGCCGCCAGAATCGTCTTGCCGGCCGCGTTCGTCGCGTCGCCGGTGTAGAGGCAGCTCATGCAGGCCGGCTTGTCCTTGGCGAACTGGTCGCAGGTCGCCGCCTTTCCAGTTCCAAAGCACGCCGTGGAAAACGCAGCAATGTCGGCGTCGGTGCAGGCCCCCTTCTGCGCGGCGACGACCATCGTGTCGGGATAAGTCGCAGCGGCCCTGTCGTCGTAACAGGCGGCCCCAGCGTCGGTGGTCGGGGTCGCCCCCGCCTCCTTTTTCACGCCCCCTTCCCCGACGCCCCCCTCCGCGCGCGGAGTCGTCGAGCTGCTGGTTGTGCAGGCGCCGAGCGTTGCGAGAGCGGTGAGCGCGAACGAAGACGCGAGACCGATGAGCTTGCGATTCATGAAAACTCCTTGCGCGGGCGAGGGTCGGCCGCTTGCCGGAGTCGTGCCCGAGGCGCCGCCGATGGTGCGAATGGTTATGGAGCTTTTACGTCACCGCCCGCAGGTCCACTTCCCGAGACGGCGCTTGCGGAGATCACCGGCCCTCGAAGACGATCGGGGCGGAAGGCGCCCGTTCCACGACCGCGAAGCAGCGGCGCAGCGACCCCGCGTTGCCGGGGCGAGTCGCTGCCGACGGGCGGAGCTGCACTTGGTACAGCGGCCGATTCCGCTTCGGTCGCCGTCGATTCACGCGTGGAATCGTGGCAGCCCGAACAGGCGTTGAGGGTGGCGAGGAACACGAAACCGACTGCAAAGGGCAAAATTCTAGCCACGAAACCTCCGGGAGATTCAAGTCTCTTCATTCGCAAAGCACTGCCGCGACCTTGAGGAAAGTCTCGCGCGCCGTTGCGCCAAGACACTGCTTTTCGAGGGTCGCCTTCCCGCCGGCGAGGGCAACGCCACACTCGCCGTTCGGCGGCGGGATAAACGCTGCACATACGGTCGCTTCTGCCGCGTCGATGCAGCTAGCAAAGCCCGCCACAGGGCAGACGTCACAGGCGGATCGCGTGCAATATTCCGCATTCACGTAGGCGACCCCACAGGTCACCGCGTTCCCGAGGGTGACTGCCGCGCAGGCGGGCACGTTCGGGATGTAATGCTGGCTCGGGAGCTGAAGGAGCGCCGGGAGATAGAACCTGCCAGACGCATCGGCGCTGGCCCCCACGAGGCACTTCACACACTCGCCGTGCCCATTGAGAAATGCTTGGCACCGGGCGGCGTCGGGCGTCCCATCGACGCAGGCCTCGTAGAAGGCGCTTGCGTCCCCGCGCCCGCAAACGGTCCGGCTGCCGACGACGACCCGCGAAGGTTCAAACGCCGCGGCCCTTTCGGCGTCGAGACAGGCAGGCACCGACGCATCGAGCGCTGCAGCGTCCACCGGATGTACCCCCGCATCCTCGACGGGGCGCACCGCCCCCTCGTCGCTCGCGCAACTTGGGGTCGCCGCGGCGACGAGCGCGAGGCAGGCGGCTATGGATAGAAGGGGCATTCTCATGGCGAGCAGCGAACGCGAAACACACGCAAACCGAGAAATTCCTGCCAAGTTGTGGTGTTTATCCAGAGCGGTGAGCGGCTTTGGCCGACACCTGCCACAATTACAGGCTCCTTCGAGCGGCACAATCAGGAATGCCGCCGAGACGCTTCGACATCTAGATCCCTCGAAGCGTTCTTTGCGATTTGCTATCTCGATACCGAAGTGGCGGGCAACACCAACCTAGGAAGTTTTCGCGGCCGCGCATCAAGCAGCGGACGGCGAATAGGGCCACCAACAACGCTTCCGCTATCGGATTCGGCGCTCGCGGCCGGCACCACGACTTGCTCGTCACTGGCTTCGTTCGTGCGACAGGAACCGCCGCAACCGACCAAGAAGCCGCAAAGCATGACTACAGTTCTGCGCATTCAGGATCCCTAAGGTTTCACGAGGAAGGGATATTTGAAGCTCGCTGCGAAGCAACCGTGCAACACGGCGAACAAAGAGAAAAAGTCCCGGCGACTGCCGGGACTCCATCTTTCAAACGAGGCGGACGCGAATCACTTCGTTACGACGGAAGCGCCGCAGTAGAAGTCCATCATCTTGCCGAGGTTCTGAGTAACCGCCTGCGTGTTGTCGTTTCCGTTGTACGGGTAGCACTTCTTGATGTCGGCGTCGTAGGCCGTGAGCTGCGCCTGGTCGCAGCTCGCCGCGACGTCTGCATTGAACAGCTTGCCACATGCACCGGAGGCGCCAATGACGTCCTGGTTGCAGGCCGTGACGTCGGCGTCAGTCTCGCAGTTATCCCCGTTTGCGTCCGAAAGCGAACAGAAGGCGCTGGCGCAATCGAACAGCTTCGAAATGGCGGCCTCGCAGGCCGGCGTGACATTGCCCTGGCCGACGACGCAACCGCTGCTCGGGCGAAGCGTGCCAACCGTCTGGTCTTTTCCGCTTGAGTCCTTCGCGGTCCCAAAGTTGTACTGGCGCGCCGTCGCGGCATCGACGGAACCAACGAGACAGGTGTTGCACGCAGTGGGCAAACTGACTGCTGCAATCGCCGCCTTGAGGTCTGCGTACGTCGCGGTATCGCTCAACTTGAGATACGCGTCCGTCACTTTCTTCAGGTCTGCCGCGACGCAAGCGTCCTTTGCGGGTGCTCCCATCGGAGCGTTAAGCTTGACGAGGTCAGCCTTGAGGGCCGCCGCTTCGGCATCCGTCGCTTCGAGCGGGCAAGTGGCAGCGGGTTGTCCGGCGTCAACGGTCGGGCCGGTTTCTTTCTTGCCGGCGTCAGCAGTGCCGCTGTCTTTCGTGTTCGTGCTGGTGGTTTCCACCGTGCAAGCGCCGAGGGTGCCGGCGCCAACGAGACCGACGAGCGAGACGAGACCGAAGAACTTCTTGAACATGAGATGCCTCCTGCAGACGACGGCCGAAGCCGCTAAGGTAACGAAGCCACACCTGGCGAGCCAAACTGCGAGACTTCGAACGAATTTCCGTGACCGGGTTGCGTCGATGCGGAACGCATCGATGTCGCTTGAGACCGGTGCCGCGAACGGACCGGTCGTAATCTTGTCGATGCACCCCGCGTCGCGGGTGTCCCGGATTCGGCGCCTTTCGGCAACCATCGCCAGCGGACGTGAGGCGGTTTAGCGGGTGAGTGGGGGGTCGTCAATCGCAAATCGTCACCGGATCGCCACGATCGGGAATACTTTTGTTACGCCGGTTTTGACCGCGACTCGGCTGTCATAGCCCGCGATTCATGCTGCCGCGTGTTGCAAGGCGATTACGTGCATTCTGCACAGGCTTGCCATTCGCGTGCATCGTGCAGCAATCGCACGCGTGCATCATGCACCTTTGTTTGGGGCGCCCTGCGGAGCGCCGGATCGGCGAACGAGTTGGAGGAGGATGTAGGCAAGGCCCAGATAGACCTCCCCTTTTGCGACCGCCTCCGCGCGGCGGTGGTTGCGCTCGAGCTCCTCCCCGGCAGGGCCGACGTGGCGAATCGCCCCTTCCCGATGGAGGCGCGCGATGGTCGGGGTGAACACGAGCGCCCCCGCAAGGAGCCCGCTGAAAGCGACGCCGAGACAGACACGACGTGCCAGTGCGATCCGCCCGGTTTCGCGAAGGCGTAGGAGCTCGCTGACGATGGCGATCGTGCCGGCGACGAGCGCCACCTTGTCGAAGCGGGCGAATACGAGCGTCATCGCGTCGGCGGCCCACGGCGCCGGGACCGTCCGGAAGACAATCGGCGCGACGATCGCCCCGAGGGTCGCAAAGCCGAACACCCAGACGGAGACGGCGATCGTCCCGAAAATAAAGGGATAGTG
>JAAFHJ010000521.1 GCA_013298325.1 Myxococcales bacterium
CCGCGCCTGCCAAAAAAGCGGCTGCTCCGGCCCCCGCGCCTGCCAAGAAAGCAGCTGCTCCGGCCCCCGCGCCTGCCAAGAAAGCAGCTGCTCCGGCCCCCGCGCCTGCCAAAAAAGCGGCTGCTCCGGCCCCCGCACCCGCCAAGAAAGCGGCGGCTCCGGCCCCCGCGCCTGCCAAGAAAGCAGCGGCTCCGGCCCCCGCGCCCGCCAAAAAAGCGGCGGCTCCGGCCCCCGCGCCCGCCAAAAAAGCGGCGGCTCCGGCCCCCGCGCCCGCCAAAAAAGCGGCGGCTCCGGCCCCCGCGCCTGCCAAAAAAGCGGCGGCTCCGGCCCCCGCGCCTGCCAAGAAGGCGGTCGCTGCGAAGCCGGTTGCAAACCTTTCGGCGGCTGTCTCGAGCGGCACTTCGATCGAGTGCGTCGTCGCGGGGGCGCCGTTTGTGCTCCTCGTCGAGCAGGTCGAGCCGCTCACTGTCGCCTGGGAAGGTGCCGGCGACGACGGGACGCTTACCTACGCGCCGGCAGCCCTTGCTGCGGCGCAGAGCTTCACCGAGCTGACCGGCGGCAAAGTCGCCTTCGGAAATGCCAATGATTCTTCTGTGAAAATCATGGGTTCCATGCCGCCCTTCCTGCTGTCACGCGCGTTCTTCGCGGCGGTAAAGGAAGCACCGGTCACCGTCTTCGTGCCGGCCATCGGCGACGTCCAGACCTTTGTCGCGACGGAGACCAACTCCGCCGTCGTCGAAATCGGTGGGAACGCCCGGACACTCCCCGTCGTGCGGTTCCAGGCGCTCCGGGTGGCTCTCGATGTCGTCGACGACGCCGAATTCCCGCTTGTCCTTCGTCGCCAAGATTGGGGAACGGAGACGTTCGCGCTCACGCGTATCGTTTGACCGGAACGCGTGCGCACACGGATGCGGGTGTAAAATCGGGACGGTGGTTGACAATCTGCCGCCCCTTTGAAACGGTGGACCGTTCTTTTACCGAGGAGAATCTCTTTGCTACGCGCCATCGCAGCAGGCCTGAGCGACGTCGGGCTCCAGCGGGAGCACAACGAGGACTCCTACGTCGTCCTCGAGGAATGTTCGCTGTTCGTGGTTGCCGACGGCATGGGGGGGCATCGCGCTGGCGATGTAGCGTCCCGCATGGCGGCGGAAGCGATCAGTGAGTTCTTCCGAACGACGGCGAGCGACGACGTGACGTGGCCTTTCCACTTCGACACCAACCTGTCGGAGGAGGAAAATCGGCTGCTGACCGGAATTCGCGTAGCAAACAAGCAGATTTACGACCGGAGTACCCGCTCCCGCGAACATCACAACATGGGGACGACCGTTGTCGGCTGCATGTTCTCCGCCCACAAGCGGAAGATGTACATTGCACACGTTGGTGACAGCCGCTGCTATCGGGTTCGCGAGGGGGAAATCCGGCAGATGACCCGGGACCACTCGTTTATCAACGACTACATCCTTGCGGTCCCCGACCTCACCGATGAACAGAAGGCGGAGCTGCCGAAGAACGTGATCACGCGCGCCCTTGGCATGCAAGATCATGTCGTGATCGACCTTTGCGGGGACGAATCGCGCCCCGGTGACACCTACCTCCTCTGTTCCGACGGCCTCTCCGGAATGGTCGAAGACGCCGAAATCCGGGAGATTTTGGCCGATCCCCAGGGTGTTCAGGATGCGTGTCGCATCTTGATTGAGCGGGCGAACGCCCATGGGGGCGAAGACAATGTCACCGCCGTGCTCATTCGTCTTGAAGAGGTCGATGTCCTCCCGACCGAGATCGACCCACTCGGCGAGACCGTTGTCGGCCCACGCACGCCGCTCGATAAGCGCACTGTTCGCTTCAACACGGCGAGCCTCGCGTCGGTCATCGATCCGGACGGGCCGACCGTGCAAGAGGCGCCGAACTCCTTCGCGACCCGCGACACGCTGGTCGACGTCCCCCTCTCGATGATCCCGGATACGGAAGTCGCACCGACCGCCCCGCAGGGGACGCTTGAGCTCGAAGGGGTTCCGCTGACCGAACCCTCGCCTACGCCGCCTGCCGCTTCAGTGGCCGGTGCCGTTGGCGGGGTGGAGCCTGCGAAGGAATAGGCCTTCCGGCCTGGTGCAGAAACGGACGGTCCGCCCGCGAGGCAGGCCGTCCGTTTTCTTGTGGATGGGCGGAATCTTGGTCGGCGCCCGCCGATTTTGGTTTAAGGGCGCGCCATGCACGAACTGTTCGCATTTCTGAAGAAGCTTGTGTCGCCAGAAGGGCTCCAGGGCCTTTGTGACGCGCACGGGACGACCATGTACGGGATCTTGTTTGCGATTATCTTCGCGGAAACAGGGCTCGTCGTGCTGCCGTTTCTGCCCGGCGATTCGCTCCTTTTTACGGCCGGCTTCGTCGCAAGCGTCGGCAAGTTGAACGTTTGGCTGCTCGGCCTGCTGCTGATCGTTGCGGCGATCACGGGGGACACCGTGAATTACCACGTCGGCAAAGCGATCGGTCCGCGTGTGATGAGCAGCGAATCTTCGGCGCTCTTTAACAAGAAGCATCTCGAGAAGACCCAGAAATTCTTCGAGAAGTACGGCGGAAAGACGATTATTCTCGCGCGCTTTGTGCCGATCGTGCGCACGTTTGCTCCGTTTGTTGCGGGGGCTGGCGCGATGAACTACGGCCAGTTTATTCTCTACAACGTCGTCGGCGCCGTCGCCTGGGTGTCTCTGATGATGGGCGCTGGGGTCTTCCTCGGCGGGCTGCCGTTCGTGCAGAAGCACTTCGAGAAGGTCGTTATCCTCATTGTGCTCGTCTCGGTGCTTCCGATGGTCCTCGAGTGGCTGAAGGCCCGCAAAGAGAGCAAAGAAGAAGCGAAGGCCTGACGGAACCGCCACTGGCGCATCCAGCATCGCCGACGGACGGGCCCTCTTCGGAGGGCTCGTCGCTTTTTGTGTAGGAACATCTCAAAATTCCGAAGAATCTGGTGGCAATCCCGATGATGCCCCAACGTATGATCGCCGCCTCACTCCTTTCGTTTCTCGTCGCCGCCGCGAGTTCCGCGTGCACGCCGGCGACGGCGGCACCACCGAAACCGGTTGAAATCGCAGCCATTTCGCCCGCAACCGCGGTCGCGTCGACGACGGAGCCGAAGGTGGCCCTTTCGAAGGAACTCCTGTGTGAGCGGCTGAAAGGGGCCCGCGAGAAGGCGATGGCGACGTGGAAAGTCGGCGGCGACGATGCACCGATGCTGTTTTCGAGCGATGCACTCGAAACCTGCGAGACGGTCGGCGATGGCGTCGTCGGATTTGCCGTCGATTCGTTCAAGAAGGCTGCAAACAACGACGAAGTCGTCCCCAACCTTTTCCTGGTAAATATTCGCGGAGATGGAACCCAAACAAAGCTGCTCGCGGGCGCGATCCCCTCTCACTGTTTTGGTGCGAGCATCGATCACTTTTCTACCCAGAAAATGACGAGCGGCGCGACGTGGCTCGCCCTTCAGGTTGGCCTCGGCTGCGCCGATGGTGAGTCGTACACCTACTCGCGCCTCGTACGCGTTGACGGGAAGCACTTTGAAGAACTTACCGACGAACAAAAGATCGCGGGTGACTACGACGATTTCGACGGCGACGGCTACATTGATGGTCGCTCAAACTACGGATTTTCTGGCAATTATCCCGTATGCAGAGGGCTCAATCCCACCGTCGATTGGGCCGAATGGCTCCCGCGCCACGGCCTAAAGAATGGGACGTTCTCCGAGAGCGACGACGCGGTTCGCGGCGAGATGGCAAAACGATGCCCGGCCATGCCCGCGAAGTCGATCATCGTCAAGGACGACGTCGGAACAACCCTCCACAACCTCACATGTGCGCGAATTCGCGGAGCATCAAAAGCAACGCTGGACGGAGTTGTCCACGACTT
>JAAFHJ010000522.1 GCA_013298325.1 Myxococcales bacterium
CGCGAGCGGATGGATCCACGGCGCGAGTTCCTCCCGCAGCGTGGGGGGAAGCGGCCCAAGGGAAGCCCAGCCGATCCGCGCGTGATCGACCTCATCGCTCAAAAGTTCTCGAAGGGCCGCGCGCGCCATCGGGTGGGTTGCCGCTTCGTAACTCGCTGAAAGATAAGCACTTGCGAGCGTTTCGTTGAACACGCACTGCCCAATGACGAAGAGCGCGTCGCGGAGCTCGGGCGTCCGCGCTTCGGGATGCGACGGGTGGCTGAACGGCAATTCCAGCGGCGGCGCCAACGCGTGCCGGCAGGGCCCCGCCTCCGCATAGCGTCGCGCCATCAGGAGGCAGAGTTCCACGTGACGGTGTTCATCGTCGACGGCTCGCTCCGCAAGCGCCTTTAACTCGTGGTTTTCTGAGCGTCTTCCGAGCGCCTCCGCAACGACGGCAAACGACTTTGCCACGCGCCCCTCGGTCGCCGCCTGGCTCCACCAGAGTTGGGCGAGTCGGTGGCGAAGCTCGACGGGGAGCGCGTGAATTTCCGCATCGGCCTCTGGGATGGGCCGTTGCGTAACCGCACCTCGCCAACGGCCGTCGTCGAGAATCATGGACGTGCGGCGTCGGCGCCCGCGTCATGGTCGGGTTCCGGTTCGAGGGGCGCCCCGCTTCCGAGGCAACAGCTCCCTTGGCAGCAGATCACGCCCGGCGTGGGGAAGCTGCATCCCTTGGTCGTCGGCCAACCGCCTTCGCAGGCGAGGAGCGCGGGACCGGAATCTTGAAGGGTTCCGCTGTCCTGCTGCGCTGCACCGTCCGCATCGCCTACCGCGCTCGTCGCGTCGAGCTCGGCAGCGTCGCTCGCATCCCCGGGATCTTTCACGCTGGGGTCGACGGAGGCAGTCTCGCCACAGCCTACCAGCAGACCACTGACGACGATGCTCTGAAACAGCCGATGGCGCATCGGTCACCTTTCGCACGGTTGTCGGGTCGGTGCAGCTCCGTTTTCTCGAAATTCGCCGCGACGGTTGCGCTCTGCTAGCCGGCCCGCATGGCGACCCCGAAGGCTACGTGGACGGTTCATCCTCATCAACCGCTTGAACAATTGTCAGAAAACGTCTGGCGCCTCGAAGGCGAACTCCCAAGGATGCCACTGCGCCGGGTCATGACCATCGTCCGCCGCGCCGACGGCACCGTCGTCATCCACAACGGAATCGCCGTTGAGGCGGAAGTGCTTGCTCGGATCGAGGCGCTCGGTCCGATCTCTGCGATTATTGTCCCGAATGGCTACCATCGCATCGACGCACCCGCATTTGCCGAGCGGTATCCTGACGCAAAGGTCTTCTGTCCGGTAGGTGCGCGATCGAAGGTAGAAAAAGTCGTTCGCGTCGACGGAACCTATGCCGACTTTCCGAGCGACCCCCGCGTTTGTTTCGGGGAGCTTGATGGGACCGCCGGCGCAGAAGGATTTGGAATCGTTTGTGAAGATGACGGCGCGACGTTGATTTTTAACGACGCGATCTTCAACATGCCGCACGTCCCCGGCCTCAAGGGATTCGTTCTCAAATATATTACTGCTTCGACGGGAGGCCCGCGGGTAAGTCGCGTCGCCGCCCTTGCAATGGTGAAAGATAAACGTGCATTTGCGCGCCATCTTGAGCGCCTTTCGACGACAGAAAGACTTCGACGAATCATCGTTTCCCACCACGAAACGATCACCGAAGCGCCGGCTGACGTCCTCCGTGCCATTGCTGCCACGCTCGCCTGAGCGGCTTTCACCGACGGTTGTCGGCGAAGAAGTTGGCCCGCGAGCGGTGTGGCGCTAGGTGGCGGCCATGGCCGTGATCGTGCAAAAGTACGGCGGTTCTTCCGTCGCCGACGTCGAAAAGATCGCCCAAGTGGCCGCGAAGGTCGCTGCAACCAAACAGGCGGGGCACGACGTGGTCGTCGTCGTGAGCGCGATGGGGAAGACGACGGACGGCCTCCTCGCTCTTGCAAAAAACGTTGCAGAAACAGCGGGTTCCGAGGGACGCGAGCCGGCGCGCCGCGAACTCGACATGCTCGTTTCGACCGGCGAACGCGTGACGATGGCGCTCCTGAGCATCGCCCTTGGGGCACGCGGCTTCGACGCCATCAGCTTCACCGGCAGTCAGTCGGGAATTCTTACGAATGATCGTCACTTTGATGCGCGGATTCTTGAGGTGCGACCTCACCGTATTGAAGACGAACTCGCGCGCGGAAAAATCGTCATTGTCGCCGGCTACCAAGGCATGAGCTATCGGCGTGAGATCACAACGCTCGGCCGAGGCGGCTCGGACACGACCGCCGTCGCTCTCGCTGCCGCGCTCGGCGCGGAACGATGCGAAATTTATTCGGATGTCGATGGGGTTTACAGCGCCGACCCGCGCGTCGTCGACGATGCCCGCCACCTTCCGGAGGTCGCTCTCGACGTCCTTCAGGAGCTCGCAGAGGCGGGGGCAAAGGTCCTAAACGCGCAGGCGGTTGAGTGGGCACGTCGCAATAAGGTGCGCATTTTTGCCCGAAAGACGACCGATTCTTCTGGCGCGCGCGAGACGATTTCTACCGACGGACCGCTCGAAGCGTCCCACGCCGTCTCTCGCGTTCGTGCAGTCGTCGGCTGCAAACCGGTCCTCTTCGTCGGCGCGCCGAGCGCGTCGCTCCACACCCTTCTCCGCGTCTTGGCGCGCGAAGGGGTTGCGTTTGTCCATCTTGCGACGTCGCCCGCAGCGGCTACGGTGGCGATTCCGCTCGCGAATTGCCCCGACTGGGCGCGGACCGAGCGGGCCCTTCGCGCGGAAATTTCCGAGCTCTCGTGCCACGCCGGCGACGCGCTTCTTTCGCTAGTGGGCGACGGTTTCTCCTCGGGAGGGACGGCCCTCGAAGTCCTTCGAACGCTCGAACTCGCGAAAATTGAAGCGCAATTGCTTGATGCGAGCGCGCTCCGGGTGACCGTTCGCGTCGCCGAACGGGACCTCGACGAAGCGACGTGCGCCCTTCACCGCGCCCTCGTCTAGCAAAAGAAACGGCGCACCCTCGGGAGAAGGTGCGCCGCTCTAGGGGGAGGGGAGCCTCAGGGCTGCGGCGGAGCGTCGAAGTCGCTTTCCACGGAGCCGGGCCGCGCCGAACGCGCGATCTCTGCATGAACGGTACGTTCGCCGAGGATTTCGCCCTCAAGAGCGGCGATGATGCGGTCGGCGGCGTCTTTCCGCACGGAAATGAAGGTGATTCGGTCCTTCATGCGGATGTGACGAATCGTGTCTGCGCCGTCGAGGCCCTTGTCCGAGAGGAGCGCTTCGAGATCGACGGGGCGGAGGCTGTCACGACGCCCGACGTTGACGAAGACCGACGTTTCGTCGGCCGGAATTTCGCGCGGCGCGCGTTCTTCACGAGCCGGTCGTTCGGCGCGGACGGGTGCCTGGCGTTCCTCACGGGGGGCACGCTCTTCGCGCGGCGCGCGTTCTTCACGAGCCGGTCGTTCGGCGCGAACCGGAGCCGGGCGTGCTTCGCGCGGTGCACGCTCTTCACGGGCGGAAGGGGCCGATTTCACTGAAGCTTTCGGCGGCGCCGGCGCATCGGAAATCGTGAAGAGGGGGAGGTCGTCGTCCTCTTCGCCAGCCGGCTCCCAGTCGACGAAGGTCTTGTGGGCGCGGCTTGCATCCTTCGCGCTTGCATCGGAGCGGGGCGCTGCCGTTGACCCGTAGGTTGCGCTGCCACCCGGCCGAGCCGGCGCAGGGACGCGGGCCGGTGCCGGAGCGCGTTCGGTGCGTTCTGCACGGACTTCGCGGGCCGGTGCCGGAGCGCGTTCGGTGCGTTCTGCACGGACTTCGCGGGCCGGTGCCGGAGCGCGTTCGGTGCGTTCTG
>JAAFHJ010000523.1 GCA_013298325.1 Myxococcales bacterium
CATATGCGTCCGGGGCCCGTCCGAGTGACGGGCCCACTTCGACAGGCCCTCCCGTCTCGACCCGTCGACTCGCCTTCCATTTCAGCCTGGGCGCGCGAGTTATGTCAACTTCGAGCACGAACTGCGCGCCAAAGAGAACGGCCCGGAACCGCAAGGTCCCAGGCCGTTCTTTCGAATTAAAAACGAGTTGTTTTAACTACTTGGCTGCTTTTGCGCGTCGCTTCTCGTCGACGGCCACAAGCGCCTTTTGGACGACCGGCGAAGCCGCTTCCGAGGAGACGCACCAGAGCTGGTGGGCGGCACGGGTGGCGCCGACGTAGAGCGAATGGCGGGCGTTTGGGGCGTCCGGGTAGCTGGAAGCGGTCGTTTCGAGGAGGATAACCTCATCGAATTCAAGACCTTTGGTCTGGCGGACGTCGGTGACGTCGAAGCCAGGCTCCCAGGTGAAGTTTTGCTTCGCGACGCGACGGATGCCGGGCACTTCCGCGCGCTCGAGCCCCTCAAAGTAGACCTGCGCCTGCTGGGGGAAACGCGCAACAAGTGCAACGTTTGCGTACGGTTCCTCAAGCGAGAGCTGCTTGAGGGCATCGGCAACGAAGGCGACCGCCTCGCCCGGCGACGCGAACTCGAAGAGCTCGACCGGCGGACCGTTGCGCGGGGCGACCGCTTCCTGTTCGTGGGCGAAATCGCCAAGAACTTCGCGCGAAAACGCGGTAATTTCGGCGGTGGAACGGTAGCTGACCTGGAGCGGGTCGATCGCCGTTGCGGGGACGCCGAGCTCTTCGAGGAGCGCGTGCCAGGAGAACTCGCCGCGGTCGTCGCCGTCGTCAAGCATCCGCTGGGCGACGTCCCCCGCGAGCGTGACGCACTGTTCCTTGCCGGCAAGGTCCAAAAGTACCCGAAGTTCCACAGGATTCGAATCTTGCACTTCGTCGACGAAGACGTGGCTCAGGCGAATCGGCTTCTCGTCGCCGTCGAGGAGCGGCCCACGGAGGAGCTGCCAGAGGCGGAGGAGCAGCGCGTGATCTTCGAGGTCGACGCTGGGGACTTCCCCATCGATTTCGCCTTCTGCGCGAAGACGGATCTGGCGAACACACCAGTCGTGGATCTGGTTGAGCTGGAACGGGCCGAAGCCGGGCTCGTTGGCGAACCAGGACTCAAGCCCCTCCTTCGACGTGAGGACGTCGTCCCACGCAGAAAGCACGTTGCGAGCAGTCTTGCGGAGGTCGCCAACGAGCGACTCCGCGCCGGTACGCGTAACCGGCGGGAGCTCAGAAGCCTTCGAAATTCCTTGAATTTCCTTCTTGTTCGAGAGCCACTGGCCGAGCGTCTGCAGGCGGACGTCGAGCGGTTCCGGGACTTCCGGGTTCTTCCCCGCCGTCGCTTTCCAAGCCTGGAGGACCGGTTGGCCGTCCGGCCACTTCAACATCGCGGTTTCAAGACGCTTTTCGACGTCGGCAACGAGCTTGGCGACGACTGCATGAACGCCGCGAAGCATCGCGCCGTGCGTCTTTGCGCGCGAGACAATCGCCGGCGTGTCTTCCGAAACCGCCGTCGGCAGTCGGGGGAACAGCGCCACGACGGTGCGCGCGGCGAAGCGCTTGAACGTCGTCACGGCCACGCCGTCGACACCGAGCTCAGGAAGCACGCGTCCGACGTAGTGAATGAGCGCCTCGTTCGGCACCACCACGAGGATCTTGTCCGGTCGGAAGCGACCGGGCTCCGTCGTCGCGAGGTAGGCGACACGGTGGAGGCCGACGGTCGTCTTCCCGGAGCCGGCAGAGCCCTGAATCGCAATGATTCCGGCCCCCGGCTTCGTGATGAGATCGTACTGGGCTTTGTCGAGCAGCGCGGCGATCGCCGGAAGGACCTTGTCTTCGCGGAGCTCGCCATCGGCGCCAATTCCGAGCTTTGCGGTGTTTTTGTCGCCGCTCTTTCGGTCGGTGACGAGGCGAGACGCGTTGACCGCGAGTCGCTTCCAGCTGCCGTTTGGCGATTTGACGAAAACGCCCTGGGGGGACGACACCCGGCGCAGCTCCCCTTTGACGATGGCGACGCTCCGGCGGGCGAGCACGTGGCCGTCGACGAGTTGGTCGCCGAGGAGTTCCTCGTAGTCGTCCCCCTCCTGATAGCGATAAAAAATGCGGCTCACGGGGGCGTTGCGCCAGTCGACGATGCGAACGCCCGCCGACGCATCGACGTAGCTCTTCGCGCCAATCAACACGTCACGGCGGCGAGGCTTGCCTTGAAACTGCTCTTCGAGGCGCAAGTGGCCGAAATACGGACTTTTTCGGTTGATCGCGCCGACGACCCCCTTCCCGCGCTGGGAACGGAGCGCGCCGAGGTTGTGCATCTGTTCGAGGAGTGCCGGCATGTCCTCCGGCTTCGCGATCGCGATTTCTTCGCGCAATTCGAGAAGAAGCGCGTCGTCGCGCGTCTCCTCGGGGACGGCGGCAGCACGCGCGGCAGCTTCCAGCGCAGTCTCGACCGTTGCAAGAAGCTTCAGCTCCTCGCGGACGATCGCGATTCCCTCGGCGTCTTCTTCAAGTCCGGGAACTTCAATCTCTTTCCGATTCGCCGCTTGCGTAGCCTGTTGCATCCACCGCTCCGAGTCGAGGGTCCCGTAGGCCCATCGCGCCTGTGACGATCCGTGAAAACGAATCGGCCGTGTGTCGACCGAAGGCCCCTTCGCGAAGCGAAGAGTCGAATTCGGGCGCCGAAAAGGCTCGAATCGCGCCGGACATGCCGAACGGGACCGAGCCACTCCCCTCCCCCGGCTGCGACTTGCAGGCCCAAGGAGGTGGTCAAAAAAGGGGAAGGCGGTATGCGGCAGCGAACGTCAAAGAGCAAGCACAAAGCTACCAGGCGAACGCGCGGGCCTTTTTCGATCGGCGAACGTGACTGGGAACGGGCACGCGACAGACGAAAGAAAGCCCCCCGACAATCGACGGAGGGCTTCTTGGTGACTGCAGGCTACCGCTGCTTCAGCGGCGAGGCGCGAAAGATACGCGCCTCCAACCCGTCACTTCTTTTCGGCTTTTTTCTCAACGACTTCTAGATCGATTTCGATCTTCACATCGTTGCCGACCATGACCTCTTCGGCCCCTTTGCCAAGCGGGACGTTCCACTTCACACCAAAATCTTGGCGGTTGATCGTCGTCGTCGCGTGGGCGCCGCGGTGCTTCAACTTGTCCATCGGATTGACTACGTCCGGCGAAACCGTATCGACGGCGAGGACCACCGACTTGGTGACTCCGTGCATCGTAAAGTCCCCGATGACTTCAAGTTTCCCCTTCTCCGTCGCGCGGACGATCTTGGATACGAAGGTAATCTTCGGGAATTTAGCGACATCAAAAAAGTCCGGAGACTTCAGGTGACCGTCGCGCTTGTCGACGCCGGTGTTGATCGACGTTGCGTCAATTTCAACGACGATCTTGTCGTCTTCCGGCCGCTTGTCATTGATCTCGAGGGTTCCAGAGAATTTGTCGAATTTTCCGTGGACGGTAGAGACCATCGCGTGACGAACTGCGAATCCGACCTGCGAGTGCATCGGATCAATTTCGTAGTTATCGGCAAAGGCAGTCGCGGGTACGAGAAATGCAAGCGCGGAAAGGAGTGCGATCTTCTTCATTTGTTTTTCCTGATTGGAGTTTCAGGCAACCTAGTTTGGGAAGAGCGTTCGGCCTAGCCGGACGTGCAACAACGCGAGGGTGCGTGCAGCGGAACGAAGGGGCCCGGCCGTTCGCGACCGCCAGCGAAATCGCCGGGAGCGGCGTCGCGAGGGACGGCGGGCCCACTTCGAAAACGGGCCCGTCCGTTCGCGACCGCCAGCGAAATTGCTGGGAGCGGCGTCGCGAGCGA
>JAAFHJ010000524.1 GCA_013298325.1 Myxococcales bacterium
CAGGCCGCCCGTCGTCGAGTATCCGAGCGTGTCCCCCGCGGGCCGCGGGTCGAGGTAGGCGCGGACGAGGATATCGCAGCCTATTTTCGCCGATGGTGAATACCCCTGCTTCTCGACAGAAGGCAGCTTCATCCGAACGCCGCTCAGCTGCCCATCGGCTCCAAGTGCCTGAACGTAACGAGCGTTTTCCGTGTAGTTCAATCGGTCCGCATCCGGAACAATATTCGTCCAGAAAATGCGCTCCTGAGATGCCGCAAACGACCCGATTTCCCCCACGTCCCGACCGGCTGCGACAATCTTTTTTGGAGTGCCACTGGAGTACTCGTAAACGGAGAACGGCTTTCCCGCATTTCCGTACAGGCGCGGCGAAACCTCCTGGATTTGGTTGAGATCGGTGAACGCCGGGGAGGAACCGGGGACCAGCGTCGTCTCCGCGCTTGTCTCCCAATCGAGGAGCCGAAGGCCGCCCTTGTATTCGCCAATACCTTGGCGGAATGCAAAGATAGAGGGCTGCGTGGTGTACGACTTCGCCACCCGCGGCGGTTCGCCAATTTTCCCGACAATCGCGACCCCGGTCGCGCGCGACGAATCGGAGTACCCATGAAGGGCATACCGACCGTCTGCGGGGCCATGACCGGTACCGGGACCGCAGCCGCGGCGTGGCGATTTGAGGAGGGTTCGCGTGGCGCCGGAGCCATCGACCGCGCGCCAGTCAAAGCCCGATTCCCCGAAGACCTGAAAGGTCAAATCGATAGATCCATCGCTGCGCGCGGCGGCCCCTTGCGGCAGGAGAATGGTGTTCGATTGCGTGGGCCGCTCGAAGCCGAGGGCGATTCGTTTGCATGCGCCCGGCAGGTTCAAGGAGCTCGGGCAATCGACCCATTTGATGGGCGGCGGAAATGCGTCGGCGCGCACCGGGTAGGTGAGCGGGCAGCCCGGAATCCCCTCAAACGTCGCCCACCCGTCGGGCGCCGAGCCTCCGCTGTCGGCCCGCGGACCTGCGTCGAGGTCGAGGAACCCGCCATCCCGGCGACCGCCGTCGGCCGGGACACCACCGTCCGACTCTGGGGCGGGCGTGGTGCTGCCACAGGCCGTAAGGAGGAACGCGGCGAAGACCCAGCAACCGCTTCCGCGGAAAGACACAGACACCATCATGGCCCGCTAGCTTGCACGGGGCGGGCCGCCGAGTGTCCGTTCTTTTTCAGATTTTTTTCGCCGCCCGACGGGGCGTCGCCCTGTTCCAGGTTGCGCCACTCGGACACCGGCATCGGTGCTCGCGGGCATCGGAGGGGTTTTCTCGCGAGGCGACCGCCGATATCTTCCGCCCATGCCCAAGAAGCCTTCCTCTCCCTCTCGTCCTGGCGAAGCGCCCGCTTCGACTACCGCGCTCGTTGCCGCGCTCGCAGCGCTTGCTCCGGAGGCGGTCGATGACCGCGTGATTGCAGAGCCTTTGGTGCTTGCCGAGGTGACGAGCATCCTCGTGAAGCTCCTCGCCGAACCGGTGATCGCCGCCGCCTTTGGCCAGCTCGGCCCCGCCTACCCGCCGGCGACGGTGGAGATCCTCCGCGAGGCGGTCGGCGAGCTCCGGCGCATCAGCGACGCGCGCAAAAATGAACGCGCCCTGGAGTCGACCGCCACGCTCCCGGCGTCGCTCGTCGATGAGGCGATCGCCGTCCGCGCCGACGTGCGCCGGCTCCTCGAGTACCACTTCGAAGACGATCCGGTCCTCGGCCCGATCCTCGTCGAGATCCGGAAGGGGCGCGGTTACGTCGACCTCGGCTCCGATCTCGCCCGCTACGCGACGATCCTGGAGGCCCAGAAGGCGCTCCTCGTGGCCGACCGCCGCTACCAGGCGGACGCCGCGACGCGCGCCCAAGCGCTCTCGGACACCATCTTCGACGCCCTCGGCCGCCCGAGCGACGCCGCCCGCGACGCCGAACTCCGCCGCCTGCAGACGGTCGTCACCCGCGCCTACGACCGCACCATCGCCGGCGCCAGCCTCGCCCTCTTCGACCAGCCCGACCAGGCCGCCCGCTTCCGGCCCCTCGGCACCGCCCTCCGCGCCGCCACGCCGGCGAAAGCGAAGCCGAAGAAGGCCACCCCGGCAGAGGGGTGAGTCGGAACTTCCAACGCGAAACGCCAGCTCTCTCAGGGGCTGGCGTTTTCGTTTTCAAGGCCAGCCGAGGGCCTTTTGCGCCGCAGGCGTCGCCTGGACACGCAACGCTTCGACGAGCAGGTGCACGCCGGTCCGCGTCATTCCGCCCGACGTAAAAGTCGCGCGGGCGTTCTTAACGGCGTTGAACGTCCTCGCTTCCGCAAGCGCCCACTTCGCCACGGCTTCGGCGTCTGCTTTGCTCTTGCCGTATGCAGGACAAAGTTCCTTTAGCTTCTTGTTCTCCTTCTTTAGCTTCCTGTTCTCCTCCTTTAGCCTCTCGTTCTCCGTCGCGAATGCCTCCATGAGCGCACCTTCCGCGTCGGCCCCAGTGCTGCAGGCTGGGGGGGATGGCTTGACGTGAAGCAGGTACCAGACCTCGAAAGAGGGGGTCGATTCCGCGACATCAATCCCATCGTTGGTGGCGTCTGCCCGCACCGCTTTCAGGCTACCGGCGCGCCCATTCTGGGGCCCTTCCGTGTCAAACACGATCCAAATCGCGTCGTATTCGCGCTCACGCGTGTCGCCTTTTTTCTTCGCCTTTTTCACCTCCGCGGCGCGTGCGTCCCTGGTGCTCTTCGCGTCTTGCAAAATGCCAGCAGGGTCTGTGTGACTGTGATGCTCGACGTCGACAACAATCTGGTTGGCAGGGAGACCAAGTTTGTCACGGAGTAGCTTGAAATAGCAGGGCTCGGTGTTCTCCCCCTCGCACATGATGAGGAAACGTTTGACGGTCTCGCGCGGCTTCTCTCGGCGAGTCATAGCGACTCTCCGGCAGCCGTATCCTCGCCAACCTTGGTGGCGGGCGACAGGTTGGCCCAGAGATTTCGAAAGCGAGGCGAGCCGCCCAATCGCCCCTCCAAGTAGGACTGAAGGATCTTCCCCGGAGGAAGGTCGGTGAAGTCGGATACCGCGCTCAACTGGGAGGCCCCTCGCATATCTTTATCGATCATCACCATCTGATCGGTACGTAGGATCTTCTCGTTCAGTAGCAACGGATCGTGGCTCGTGAGCAACAGCTGGGCACGGTGAGGATTCAGTTCCGGCGACTGAAAGGTCTCGATCAAGTCGCGGACCATCCAGTGATTCAGGTTGGCACCGAGTTCGTCGATGACGAGCATTCCGCCGGCGCCTAGCGTGCCCCAGACGTACGAAGAAATCCCGACGACGGTCATCGTTCCGTCGGACTCGGCGTTCATCGGGAGCTCATGACTGCCCCCGTCTGTGCCGGTATGCGTGAACCGGGGGGCAGGTTTTCGCCCCTCGCGTTCGTGCAGCATCCCCGCGGAAATTCCGACGTCTGCCCGTTGAATCATCCGAAACGTTCGCCCCCAAAAGTCCTCGTGCGCATCGGGACTTCGCGGGTGGCCGGCCAAGCCGATGGTGTCTTGGGCGCGAACCATCTGCGTCCGAAGCGCTCTCGTTACCTTGCGTGCATCACCGGAGCGGCGCGCCGCGAGGTGCGCCAGCAGCGAGATCGAAGGGTGCAGGTCGTTCAGTGCCGCATCATCGAGGGCCGGCTTGACGGCGATTCCGTCCCGTTCAAAGACAGTAACCCACTCTCCGTTCTCCACTTTCGACAGCTCTTCTCGCTCAAACCTCCCCCCCTCGGAAAGCGCGAAAAGGTACCGAAAAACCGTGTGATCCACGCGGAGCTTCACGCTGATTTCGATGGGGTCGTTCGACTTCGGGAGCATGAACGGGTCT
>JAAFHJ010000525.1 GCA_013298325.1 Myxococcales bacterium
TCCGAGCGTCGTTTCCGCAAGCTGGGTGCCCGCAGTTCCGGCGGAGGCGGTTGGCCTCGGCGACGGTGCGAATGCAGCGCGCGGCCTCGAGCGCCCGCCGCGCCCGTTGGTTTGAGCGTCTCGCTGCCCCACCGCGCCCTTTCTCAGACCTGACTCCATCGCCCATCGTAGCCGTTGTTGCTCGCCTTTCTTGGGCTTGCCTCCTGCGTAACCGAGGGCTGGAAGGTCGTCTGAACTCCGAGGGCTCTGTTGCCGCGCCCCTTTCCGGCGCGCCTGCAACGCCTCATCGATCATGGACGGAGTCCCTCCGTCGCTTCGACGCGCCCTTTGCGGTTCCGGCAGGGAGCTCCTGCCGTCGCCTCACAAGTCGCTGATTCTTCTACGGAAATCAAAATGGCAAGCAAAGAAAAGAAAGCACCGCTCCCCGAACAGGGCGGCATGAATACCGGCGTCGCTATCGTCGGGTTCCTCCTCTCCTTCTTCGCCGGTTCTCTCCTCATGTACGGTTACGACCGTCGTGCAGGCGGAACGGGCGAAATCGCAGCAGACACCTCGGGTGGCGGCGCCGCCTGGAGCGACGAAGCGGCCCCGGTGCCGATCTCCTCGAAGGACCCGATGTGGGGCAGCCGCGAGGCGCCGGTCACGCTTGTCGTCTTCTCGGACTTCGAGTGCCCGTTCTGCTCACGCGTCAATCCGACGATCGAGCAAGTTCAAAAGACCTACACGGACAAGAAGGTCCGCATCGTCTGGAAGAACAGCCCCCTCCCCTTCCACAAGAATGCCAAGCCGGCGGCGGAAGCTGCTGCGGGCGTGATGGCGCTCAAGGGGAGCGACGCGTTCTGGAAGTTCCACAAGGCAGCTTTCGCGAACCAGCAGTCGCTCAACCAAGAGTCCTTCGAGAAGTGGGCGAAGGACGCCGGCGTCGATGCCGCCGCCTTCAAGGCCGGTCTCGCAGGCCACAAGTGGGCGGATAAGGTCGAGAAAGACCTCGCCGTCAGCAAGAGCGTCGGCGTCAACGGCACGCCGGCAACGATGATCAACGGCATTCTCGTGTCGGGCGCCCAGCCCTTCGAGAAGTTCAAGGCGGTCATCGACCAGGAACTTGAGAAGGCCGACAAGAAGACCAAAGCGGGCGTCGCGAAGGACAAGCTCTACGTCGAATTGACGAAAGACAACTTCAAGAACGCACCGAAGGAAGAGGAAGAAGAGGAAAAGGAAGACACCAAGTCGGTCTTCAAGATCCCCGTCGGCACGGCGCCGGTGCTCGGCAACCCGAACGCCCTCGTCACGATCATTGAGTACTCGGACTTCCAGTGCCCCTACTGCAAGAAGACCGAAGACACCCTCAAGCAGGTTCGCGACACCTACGGCGACAAGGTCCGCCTCGTTTGGAAAGACGAGACGCTCCCCTTCCACCCGCGCGCCATCCCTGCCGCGACGCTCGCCCGCGAAGCCCGCTCCCAAAAAGGGGACAAGGGCTTTTGGGATGCCCACGACAAGCTCTTCGGAACCCAGCCGAAGCTTGAAGATGGCGACCTCGAAGCGGTCGCGAAGGACCTCGGTCTGAACATCGACAAGTGGAAGGCGAACGCGAAAGCGGAAAAGTGGAACGACGACATCGACGTCGACAACGACCAAGCTGCCGCGTTTGAAGCAAACGGTACGCCCCACTTCTTCATCAATGGCCGCCGCCTCGTGGGCGCGCAGCCCTTCGAGAAGTTCAAGGCGATCATCGACGAAGAAGTCACCAAGGCGCAGGGTCTCCTCGCCAAGGGGACGAAGCCGGAAAAGCTCTACGAAGAGCTGATCAAGGACGGCAAAGGCCCGAAGGAAGAGCCGGCGCCCGAAAAGAAAGAAGTGAAGGGAATTCCGGCAGGAAGCCCTTTCAAGGGCGCCGCAAACGCCAAGGTCGTGATCCACGAGTACTCGGACTTCCAGTGCCCGTTCTGCTCGCGCGTCGAGCCGACGATTGAAAAAGTTCTCAAGAAGTACGGCGATCGCGTCAAGCTCGTGTGGCACGACAAGCCGCTCCCCATGCACCCCGACGCGCCGCTCGCTTCCGAAGCTGCTCGCGAAGCGTTCAAGCAGAAGGGGGCCGACGCCTTCTGGAAGATGCACGACGTGATGTTCAAGAATCAGCAGAAGCTGAAGCGCGAAGATCTCGACGGGTACGCCAAGGACCTCGGTCTCGACATGGACAAGTTCAAGACTGCCCTCGACAGCCGCGCCCACAAGGCGACGATCGATGCGGAGAGCAAGGCTGGCGACGACATGCAGATCAGCGGCACCCCCGCCTTCCTCATCAATGGCTACTTCATCAGCGGCGCGCAGCCGTACGGGAAGTTCAAGCAGGCGATCGAGCTCGCACTCAAAGAAGCGAAGTGATTCGTTAGCCCTCGCGGCAAACGCGATTTGAGCCCCTCGGAAACGAGGGGCTTTTTTCGTGCATCTTTCCCGAATCTCCCTGACAGAAGCGCTTCGCTTTCGGCGCGACCCATGTACTCTCGCGCGCGATGCGTTCACGCCCCCTCCTCGCCGCCGCCACCCTCGTTTCCTTACTCGCGTGTGGAGGCCCCGCAACGCCTCCGCCAGAGACGGGAAATGCGATCATCAAGACGGGCCCCAATACCCTCGCGCCGCCGCCGGCCCGGGAGACCTGGAGTGACTCGGCCGCGCCGGTCCCCGTCACCTCGGATGACCCAACGTGGGGCGACCGGAGCGCACCGGTAACGATCGTACTTTATTCCGATTTTGAGTGCCCGTTCTGCTCGCGCGTGGAGGCGACGTTCGCGCAGATCCGCGAGACGTATGGTCCGTCGAAGGTGCGAATCGTTTGGAAAAACAGCCCCCTTCCGTTCCATGCGCACGCGAAGCCGGCCGCCGAAGCAGCGATGGGGGTGTTCCAGCTGTCGGGCAACGAAGCCTTCTGGCAGTTCCACGATCTGGCATTCCGCAGCCAGCGCGAGCTCACTGAGGCGAACTTCGAAATCTGGGCCGCCCAGGCCGGTGTCGCCGACCTCGGTGCCTTCAAGGCGGGACTCGTGTCCAACCGCTGGGCGGAAAAGGTCGACGCCGATCTCGCAAACGCGAAGGCGGTCGGCGTCAACGGCACGCCGGCAAGCTTCATCAACGGGAAGCTCCTGTCGGGTGCCCAACCCTTCGAGAAATTTAAAGAGTTCATTGACGGCGAACTCGCGGCCGTCGCTGCCGCTCCGTCCAAGGACGTTTACGTCGCACGCGCCAAGGTGAACTTCAAAGCCCCTGCCGCCCGCGATGAGGACGGGGAGGACCACGAAGACACCAAGACGATCTGGGCGGTCCCGCTCGGCAACGCGCCGGCCCGCGGGCCGAAGACGGCCCAGGTGACGATCGTCGAGTTCGCCGATTTCCAGTGCCCGTTTTGCAAACGGAGCGAGGAAACGCTCAAAGGATTGGAAGCGAAGTACGGAGACAAGATTCGCTTCGTCTGGAAAGACGAGCCGCTCCCGTTTCATCCTCGGGCGCTCCCCGCTGCGGTCCTTGCTCGCGAGGCGCGCGCCCAAAAGGGGGACAAAGGCTTTTGGGAGGTCCACGACAAGCTCTTCGCGAGCCTGCCGAAACTCGAGGACAGCGACCTAGCAGACATCGCAAAGGCCGCCGGTCTCGACAGTCTCAAATGGCACGCCCACGAAAAGGCCGAGACCTATACGGACGACATCGAGGCCGACACGGATCTCGCCGAGAGCTTGGAAGCCAACGGAACACCTCATTTTTTCATCAATGGCCGTCGACTGGTCGGCGCACAACCGGCTGCGAAGTTC
>JAAFHJ010000526.1 GCA_013298325.1 Myxococcales bacterium
AGGACGTAGACCGTCCGCCCGGTGCCGACCTTCGCCAGCTCGCGGGCGAGCTTGATGCGCTGGGCCTCGCCGCCGGAGAGCGTCGTCGACGGTTGGCCGAGCGGCAAATAGGAGAGTCCGACGTCGTCGAGGGTCTTCAATCCACGAAGAATGTCGCGATGATTGGCAAAGATCTCGAGCGCCTCGCCGACGCTCATGGCGAGGACATCGGCGATCGTCTTCCCTTTAAAGGTGACTCGGAGCGTCGCCTCGTTGAAGCGCTTCCCCTTGCAGGTGTCGCAGGGGACGAAGACGTCGGGCAGAAAGTGCATTTCGACACGTCGCAAGCCGTCACCGCCACAGGCGTCGCAGGAGCCCCCTTTGACGTTGAAGCTAAAGCGGCTCGCCGTCCATCCGCGGGCCCGTGACTCGGGAAGTTGAGAAAATAGCTCGCGAATTCCGTCAAAGATCTTGGTGTAGGTTGCAGGGTTCGAGCGCGGCGTCCGCCCGATCGGCTGCTGATCGATGGCGACGACCTTGTCGATCAGCGCCGTCACGGGGCCGATTCCCTCGCCATCGCGGACGCTCTCGACGCGCTCACAGCGGCCGATGGTCACGCGGCTGTCGTGGAGGGTGCGTTGGAGCGTCGGCAACAAGATGCGATTGACGAGCGTCGACTTCCCCGCCCCAGAAACGCCGGTGACCCCAATGAACGTGTGCAGCGGAAAATCGACGGTTACCCCTTTGAGGTTGTGCTCGGCAGCGCCGACAATGCGCAGACTCTCGCCGCTTCCGCGGCGGCGTACCTCGGGGACGGCGATCGTCCGGCGCCCCGAGTGGAAGGCGGCAGTGAGCGACGTCGGGTGGGCGAAGACCTCGGCAGGCGTCCCCGCAGCAACCAATTCACCGCCCCGCGCACCGGCCCCAGGCCCGAAATCACACAGGTAATCGGCGGCGCGAATGGTGTCATCGTCATGCTCGACGACGACGACCGTGTTCCCGAGATCGCGCAAGCGGAGGAGCGTCCGCAGGAGGCGCTCGTTGTCCCGCTGGTGGAGGCCGATCGACGGCTCATCGAGGACGTAGACGACGCCGGTGAGCTCGCTGCCGATCTGAGAAGCCAAGCGAATTCGCTGACTTTCGCCACCCGAGAGGCTCCCGGAGGCGCGCGCAAGGGTGAGGTAGCCGAGACCGACGTCGACGAGGAACCCGAGGCGGTTCGAAATCTCCTTGCGGAGCTCCTCCACCACGACGCGATCCTGCTCGGGGAGCGGCAATTCTTCCGCCCACCGGAAGGCCTCGGCGACGGGGAGCTTGCAGAGTACAGGCAACGTCGCGGCGCCGATCCGCGCGACGCGGCTCTCCGGCTTCAGGCGGGTGCCGGCACATTCCGGGCAGGGTTTGTCCGAGAAGTACTTGAGGTAATACTGACGCATTTCCTCGCTTTTCGTCTCTTCGAGGCGACGAAGAAGCTGCGGCGCAAGCCCCTCCCAGACGAAGCGCCCGACGGTCGCTCCGCCGAGGAGCGCCTCCCGCTTTTCCGCGGGGATCGTGTTCCAGGGGACGTCGGCGCGAACGCCGAGGGCGCGGAGGACCGCCGTCAGCCAGTCGGCTTTCATCCCCTCGCCGCGCCCCATCGCCGCCGCCCACGGCACGACCGCCCCTTCGGCGATCGATTTGCTCCCGTCGGGGACGAGGAGATCGCGGTCCATTTCCGGCCGCGTCCCGAGACCGTTGCAGCCGGTGCAGGCGCCGGCGGGGCTGTTGAAGCTGAAGTGGTTCGGCGTCGGCTCTTCAAAGGAGATTCCGCACCGGAGACAGGCGCGGGCCGTGGAGAACAAACGCTCCTCCTCGGCATCCCCTTTCCCCGGGAATACCGCACGGAGCAGGCCATTCCCTTCGCGGAGCGCCGACTCGACCGACTCGGTGAGTCGCGGCAGTTCGATCGCCTTGACGACGATACGGTCGATCAACAAATCGAGATCGTGCTTCGTCTTCTTGTCGAGGCGCGGCGTCTCCTCGGTGAGGTCGACGAGGCGCCCATCGATGCGAACGCGATGAAATCCACGATCTTTCGCGCTTTCGAGTTCGGCTTTGTGCTCCCCTTTTCGGTTCTGGACGAGCGGCGCAAACAGGGAGAGCTTCGTCCCTTCCGGGTAACTCGCGAGGATTTCGACGATGCGCGCCTGGCTCTGCCCGGCGACCGGGTCGTCGCATTGGGGGCAATGAGGCGTCGAGAAGCGCGCCCAGAGAACGCGCAGATAATCGTAGACTTCGGTCACCGTACCGACGGTCGAACGCGGATTGTTCGACGCCGCTTTCTGCTCGATGGCGATCGTCGGCGAGAGCCCCTTGATCGAGTCGTACTTCGGCTTCTCCATCTGCCCGAGGAACTGGCGCGCGTAGGAGGAGAGGCTCTCCACGTAGCGACGCTGCCCTTCCGCATAGAGCGTGTCAAAGGCGAGGCTCGACTTACCGCTGCCGGAAACCCCCGTAAACACAACAAGTTTGTGCTTCGGAATCGTCACCGTGACGTTCTTCAAGTTGTGCTCGCGGGCGCCGCGAATGATGATCGAATCGTCCCCTTCGCGGCCTGTCGTCGGCTCGGTGGCGCTCATACCTGAACGCTCGTATAGCGATTTTCCGCCGCGCGCCAGCGAATTTGGATGCACGCACCGGTCGCGATTTCCACCTCCAGGCGCGACGGAGACACGATTGAATCGCGCAGGTTGTGCGCAATTGTCAGGAATCTATCATGGCGTAAACGTTGGCATAGTGCGTCAAAGTATGCTATATCCGCGCGACTGGGTGTCGGTCAGCTTTGGCACCGCGGAAATCTCAAATGGCAAATGCACATCTGATCGGGAAGTATTCACTCATCGGCCTCCTCGCGCGCGGCGGCATGGGGGACGTGTACCTCGCGAGAAGCGGTGGTCTTTCCGGCTTCAACAAGCTGCTTGTCATCAAGACGCTGAAGCGCGAGTTCGCCGAGGACGAGAAGTTTCGCGAGATGTTTCTCGACGAAGCCCGCCTCGCGGCACGTCTGAACCATCGCAACATCGTTCAGACGAACGATGTTGGCGAAGCGGACGGCCAGTACTTCCTCGTGATGGAGTTTCTTGATGGCCGGAGTTTGGCGGCGATCCTCAAGCGCGCCGAGCAGCGGAGCGAGACCGTTCCGCTCGGCGTAAGGATGCGAGTCATTTCCGAAATGCTCGCCGGGCTCCATCACGCGCATGAGCTCGCCGACTACGACGGAAAGCCGCTCAACGTCGTCCACCGCGATGTCTGTCCGGCGAATGTTCTCGTCTCCTTCGACGGGCAGGTTCGCGTCGTGGACTTTGGCGTGGCGAAGGCGCGAAACCAGTCCCACGAGACGCAGGCGGGCACCATCAAGGGGCGCGTCGCATACATGTCGCCCGAGCATGTAAACGGCAAAGGCTTTGACCGACGGGCCGACGTGTTTAGCGCCGGAATCATGGTCTGGGAGGCGCTCGCAAATCGGCGTTTCTGGGGGGGCAAAGCAGAGATGGAGCTTCTCGGCTCCCTCATGCGCGGCGAGTTTCCCCCGTTTCCCGCCGACGTGGACGCGCCGGCCGAGCTCGTCGAAATCGCGACTCGAGCAACGTCCCCGGACCCATCCGATCGGTTTGAAACCGCTAACGCGATGCGTGCTGCGATTGACACATGGCTCAACGCGAACGACGCAGGCTCCTTCGAAGCGTTTCAGCCGGTCCTCACGAAGTGGTTCGCCCGCGAGCGCGCGCAGGTCGGCAAGCTGATCGAAGCGTCGGCGACGGCAACCGGCGAAG
>JAAFHJ010000527.1 GCA_013298325.1 Myxococcales bacterium
CCATAGGCCACCTGTATCATCCCGCAGGGCGGTCGGCTCGCTCCCGAATATACGTTTCTTTTTGAGCATATAGCGAAACTTCGCCGCATTCAGCGCGCCGCCGGCCAGACTTCGCGCGCGGCGCACCTACGCCCTTGCGCGCAGCTACGTGCGCGAGCCGGTTGCCGCGAGGCGGTCGAGGAGTTCCCCGAGGAGAAGCCGTTCGCCGGCGGTCAGGAGGGCGTCGTCCCGGAGCGAGGCGCGGAGCGCGATGGCGGCGCCAGCGGCACCGGGCGCGTCGATGGTTGGGGCGCTCCACGCAATCGCCCCGAAGACTGCCTCGCGGGCGAGCGCCAAAAAGCCGGGGTCGCGTTGCGCTTCGGGCTGGCCGAGAAGCGTCACGACGGTCCCTACGCCGGAGGCGCGGAGGAGGTCCACCGCCCGGCCTACGGGGACGCGCAGAAGGCCCTGCTCGGCGAGCTTCTCTACCTTCCTTCGCAGCATCGCGAAGCCGGCCTCCCCCGCCGGCGAGGCACGATCGGGCCGCGGCTCTGCGTGGAGAAACAGATAAATGGCAGGGTTCGCGAGCCCGAAGGCGACGCTCATGTCCCAACCTTGGCGCAGGTCGTCGAGGGGATCGGCGAGCGCGCCTTGCCCGTTCGCCCCGGCGAGCGCCTTCCGCGACACAAAGTCGCTCAGCACGTGCTCGGCGACCGCTTCCAAGAGGCCGTCTTTGTCGCCAAAAAGACGATAGATCGTAGGTGCTTGCACGTGTGCACGCGCGACAACGGCGCGGGTCGTTAGCGCGTCCCGCCCCCCCTCGGCGAGGAGCGCGGCCCCCGCCACGACGATGCGCCGACGCAGGTCGTCCTGGTCCTCCCGTCCTTCGGGGTCTGCGGGGGCTGTCCGGCGCATGGAGCCCTCATACCGCGTCGGCCACCGAACGTCCCGTTGACCGGTTCGCATATCATTGATAGCATAAACACGTTATCAACGATACTCGATTATAACTCGAGTACTTAGACACGAAGGAGCGGAAGATGTTCGTCGTCACCGGTGGTTCTGGGCAGTTGGGTCGCGCGATCGTCGAAGAACTCCTTCGTCGGGTCGAGCCGGCCCGTATCGGCGTGAGCGTGCGCGCCCCGAGCAAGGTCGCCGACGTCGCCGCGCGCGGTGTGCGTGTTCGCGCCGCCGATTTCAACGAAGGGGACAGCCTCCGCGCCGCCTTCGAGGGGGCCTCTCAGGTGCTGCTCATCTCGTCGAACGTGCGGAGCATCGGCGGCGATCCGGTCGCCCAGCACCGCACAGCCATCGAGGCGGCCCGCAGCGCAGGGGTGCGCCGCATTCTTTACACGAGCCACCAGGCGGCGAGCGCGACGTCGGCCTTCGCGCCGGCTCGCGATCACGCAGCGACGGAGGCGCTCCTTGCCGCGTCGGGCCTTCCGCATACCGTGCTCCGCAATGGCTACTACGCGACCACCGTCCGCATGCTGCTCGGCGATGCGGTGAATACCGGCGCCCTCCGGTTGCCCCTCGACGGCCCGGTCACCTGGACCGCCCAGGCCGATCTCGCGGAGGCGGCAGCGATCATTCTCACCGACGAAGGTCGTTTCGACGGCCCCGTGACGCTGACAAGCCAGCGGGCCGTTGATCTAACCGAAGTCGCTGAAATTGCATCCGAACTCACCGGGCGTTCCATCCGCCGCGAGGTCGTTCCCGACGAGGAATACCTCGCGGTCCTGGCGGAGCGCGGGGTGCCAGCCACCGCGGTGAAGATCTTCCAATCGATCTTCGCCGCGAGCCGCGCGGGGGAATTCGCCCCCGTCGACCCGACCCTCGAAGCGTTGCTCGGTCGACCGCCGCAGACCGTCCGCGAGGTGCTCGCGCGCGCGTTCGCCGCCTAGCGATCGCTCGCGAGCATCGCGACCAGCTCGGCGAGCTGCTGCATGCTTTCGCGCATTCCGCCCTCCATTCCGCTCCGGACGACGCTGTCCCGAATCTCTTTGCTCGGGTAGCGAGACCGACTCGTGAGCGTGGTCGTCCCAGCGTGCTCGACGAGCAGAAGCTCGACGGTCGCCGGGGCGTCCGGGAAGGGGTCGAAAATCTCGGTCTGTACGATGCGATCGGGCGCCTCGATCTCGAGGAAAACCCCCGAGAAACCGACCTCGAACTCGCCACGTGCGGGCGGGCGCGCGTGGGCGCGCATGACGTAACGCCACGTCCCACCAACCCGAAAATCAATTTCGCAGTCGACCATCTCGCCCCGCGACCGCGGAGCCCACCAGCGGCGCACATACTCGGGGCGCGTCAGTGCCTCGAAGAGGATGCGGCGCGGAGCGGGGAACGTCCTCGTGATCAGGATCTCGCAATCGGAGGGCAATTCCAGCGTCGTAGCCGCTCGGTCGCTCGCGATGCCGTCCCCGTCATTTCGTCGTTTTTCCATGAGGCGCTCGCCCCTTCCCTTCCGCTTGTTTCAATTCCTCAACGACCGCGGCCAGCTCGTCGAAACGCGCGTCCCAAAGCTGCCGGTAGTCCTCGAGCCACTGTTGGAGCTCAAGGAACGGCTCCGGCCGCAGCGCGTAGCGGCGCTGTTGTGCAACGACCTCGGCGTCGACCCACCCAGCTTCCTTGAGGACGCGAAGGTGCTTGGAGACCTGGGGCTGGCGAAGACTGAGGCGCTCGCCGATCCTGCCCACCGGTTGCGGCCCGCCACGCAACAGGCCGACGATGCGCAAACGATTGGGCTCCGCGAGCGCGCTCAGTGCAACGAGCATGGGTCGTACATGCCGCAGAACGACTATTCCCGTCAAAGAATATTTGCGGCGAAACAGCGGGCGCCTTGGATCCATTCCATTCTGGCTATATAGCCTTGCGGCAATGAATGACGCCGCGCCCCTCGATCTCGTCTTCTCGGCGCTGTCCGACCCGACGCGGCGCGCGATCCTCGCGCGCCTCGCCGAGGGGGATGCGACCGTCGCCGAACTCGCCGAGCCCTTTGGCCTGCGTCAGCCGACGATCTCCAAGCACCTTCGGGTGCTCGAAGACGCCGGCCTCATTCGCACGACCGTCGATGCACAACGTCGTCCGCGGAGCCTCGTCGTCGGCGGCCCTCTCACGTCCGTCGATGCCTGGCTGGCCCCCTTTCGCGAGCAATGGGAGCGCCGCTTCCATCGCCTCGATCAGCACCTCGCTCAGAAGAAAAAGAAGGAATCCAAGAAATGAAGCCCGCCCCCGACGCCCCCTTCGCGCTCGATCGCGAGAACCGAACTTTGTGGTTCCGCCGCAGCTTTCACGCCGCAGTGGAGTCTGTCTTCGCCGCGTGGACGACGCCGGAGGAGATCACGGCGTGGTGGGATCCGACCGGTGCTCCCCTTGTCTCCTGCACCGTCGATCTGCGCGTGGGTGGCGGTTTCTCCTTTGTGAATGCCGGACACAGTCCGCCGTTCGCGGGCACCTATCTCGTGATTGAGCGACCGTCCAAACTGGTGTTTGATGCGATGGGCGCCGTCGGCACCGTCGAGTTCACCCAAGAGGGGGAAGTGACGCAGATGGTCGTCTCGATCACAAGCCCAACCGGGGAACACTTCGAGCAGTTCCTGAAGTTCGGCGTCCAGGAGGGGACCGCCAAGACGCTCGACAACCTCGTCGCCCGCATGGGGCCGAGCGCCGCCGGTCCTCAATCGTAGGTTTGCTCACGGCCTACACGGCACCTGCATCTGCGAAGGCTTGGACGAGGCGCGGATGGGCGAAATCGAGGAACGCCCTCGTACGCGGCGGCACGTGCCGGCCTCCGACGTGGAGCAGGTG
>JAAFHJ010000528.1 GCA_013298325.1 Myxococcales bacterium
GGCCGTCCGCCCGGCGCCGAGGTCGACGGCGGAAAGTCCAAGAACTTCGCCGGCGAGTCCGCCGCGGGCGCGTTTGTCGCCGTACCCGAGCTCCCCAAATTCGTTCTTTCCCCAGCACTTCACGGTGCCGTTCGCGAGCACGGCGCAGGTGTGTCGGTTCGTCGCGACCTGCCTCACGGCGCCGACCGGGACGACGGGGAGCGCATCGCCCATGGTGCCCAGCGTCTGCCCACGGGCGTTCGTGTCCCCCACGCCGAGTTGCCCGTAGTCGTTGGCCCCCCAACACTTCAGCGAACCGCCCGAAAGAACGGCGCAAAAGTTGCGATACCCGCCCGCAATCGCCTCAGCGGTGACGCCGACGCCGAGGGAGATCGGCAGCAGCGTTGCCATCTCGCCGGGGGCATCGCCGCGATAGCCCGCCCCTTCCAGGCCGAGGGACTCGGAGCCCCAACACTTCACCGCCCCCTGCACGCGGAGAGCGCACGTACCTACGGTGACCGCGGCGAGGCTTACCGGGAGAAATGCTTGGGATCCCGCGTCGTTGCTCGCGTCAGTGCCGGCATCAAGCGCGGTCCCGCCGTCGGCCGTCGGCCCACTATCCGCCGTGGCGTCCTTGGGACCGCCGTCGAACCCGGCATCGCTCGCGGAATCGAACACGCCGCCGTCCGGGTTCCCGTCGCCTGCGTCCCCGAGGGGCCCAGCGTCCATCGTGCCCGCCCCCCCATCCAGGGGAGGGGCGTCGCCGCCTGGGGAGGTGCCGCAAGCGACGGCAGTAAAGAGAGCAAGGGCCGGGACCGCGTAGATTTTGGTGAAGCGCATGGCGGTCTACCGGCGCCGAAGCGATCCGTAGCGTCGAATTCGCACGTGGGTGCCGCCATCCGTCCTGCGGAAGCAGGCCCCCGGCCGCCTGGCTCGCGGCGAACGAGACGGTGCATCGCGTGGTTCGACTACTGGAAGAGAATCGGAAGTCCGTGTTGAACCGAGCACATACACAGCCGGCGAAGTCGGTCTAGGAGCGGCTCGCCATCCACGTCGAAGAAGCAGTCAAGCAAGGTTGCTGGCGACAATCCGATCGTGCGGGCCACAGACTTCTTCCAGCCGCCACCGAGAGGAACAGGGTCGACTCGCGAACTCCTGAGCGATGAGGGTCAGCTCTGCGTGAAGCGCTTCCGCCTCACGAGGCGTCCACATGCCGTCGCAGTCGGAGTGCTTCATCAAGACGGGGAAGCGAGAACCGGAATCCCCGTGCTCAAGGCTGTCTCGAACGGTGTCTCGGAAGGTTCCGAAGTCTTCGTAGCTACCGACCTCAACACCCTCGATTTCATCATCTCCGTCAAAAACGCATAAATAGAGTCCCACGAGAATTACACCCTTTCGACGACAATCGTCGTGGCATGTTCGCGTCGCAGGTCGGCGAGATCGGGACCAAACCTGCAGACCTTCGGCACCCGGAAGACAAGCTTTTTTCCTGTCTGTTCTGCCCTATAGAGCAAGAGACGAACCTGATACGTGGCGCGAAGAAGCGAAACGTTCTTGATGAGATAAATCCGAGTACTCGTCTCCGCATCGGGAAGTGTACCTCGTGGAACCTGATGGCGAGTGAATCGAGACGGTTGCGCGGCCATACCTTCTGTATCCCTATTGAACCCTTGTGGTCCTCAAAAGAGCAAGCAAGCATCCGCTCAAGAGCTTCCAATTCAGCGACCGAGAGGCGAGACTCTTCGTGCGTCGAGACGTCTTGTCACGACCTCGGGATTTTCCGATTGGATGGCTGAGTTCCGCTCACGCTCTGCGAGATGCGTTCGTCGCGATGGCCTCCTTCCAGGGATGGAACCCGAGATCCCAGTGCGTGACTTGGCCCATTTCCCAATCGATTTGATGGACATTCATGGTGTAGCTCCGCGAACGCGGACCGGGCCTACGCAGCTCCGACGCGTGCTTCGGCCGCGTTCGAACATTCACCGAGACTTGTTCTCGCAACGGCAGCGCTTGCGCTAGCGTTTCCGCGATGTTGAACAAAGAGTTTCCGCCGACGGTGCCTGCCCCTGCTTCCCAGCCGTCCCTGAAGGCGCGGCTCGCGTTTGGTACCTACCGGGTGCGGGGCGCACGGGCGGCGGCGGAAGTTCGGGGGGCGCTGGAGCGCGGAATTCGCCACATCGATACGGCACGCCTCTACAAAAACGAAGACGAAGTCTACGGAGAAATTCGGGCCTTCGAGGCGGAAAACCCCGGAACTTCGAAGATTTTTGTCACCTCCAAGATCTTCACGAATGCCCCCTTTGAAGAGACCGTTCAGGCCGTCGAGGACTCGGTGCGCCGCCTTGGGCGCCCCCTCGATCGCGTGCTGCTCCATCGCCCGCTCCCCAACATCCAATGGCGCGCTCTCGATGCGTGCGTCGAGCGCGGTCTCGTCGGCGAAATCGGCGTCTCGAACTATCCGGAGGAACGCCTCGCAAACCTTCTTTCCATTTGTCGGCCGTTGGCGTCGACCGACGGATTTTCTGGCGCTCCCCTTTGCCGGAGACCCGCCATTCTTCAAACAGAGTTTCATCCGTTTGTCGGCGCCGTGCATCCCCTGCTCTCCTACTGCCGGGCCGAGGGGATCGCCGTCCAGGGGCACACGATGCTCGCCCGCGGGAACTATCTAACGTTTCCGCCGCTTGTGCGCATGGCACGGTCCTACGGCGTCTCCCCAGCGATCGTCATGCTCGCGTGGGCGCGCGCGCTTGGCGTCGAACTCCTCGTTCACACCTCCCAAACGTCCCATCTGGACGAAATCGTCGCCGCGTTTGGCGATACCTCTACGGATGGTCTTGCGCTGACGGAGCGCGATCTTGCGGAGATCAGCGGCTTTCATTGCACCCTTCGGCACCGCTTCTTCATGGATCCGCCGCCGCCGGCCTCGGAAGCCAGGCTCGATCAATTGACCGATTCCGAAGCATACATCGCCGAAATTGTTCGCCGTCTCCAGGACGACAAAGCGGCGCTTGTCACCGGAGCTCCCATCTCGCAGACGGCTCTCGCTCTTCCGACGCAAACCGCCCGGCAGATCCTGACCGACCCGACAGCAAATCGCATCGCATTGTGCCTGTTCCCGCTCGCCGAAACCAAGTCACCTCAATCGAGCTATGACCGCTACCGCGGCCTTCTTCGGACCCTGCGGAGCCGCACCATCGCCGCGAAACTGGCGGTGCCCAAGCAGTGCCAGCTCCCCGCCGATCATCCGGCCCGCGGCGACGCCCCGCGAATCGTAAAAGGTCACCCCATTTCGGACGCCATTCAGTACCCACGGGCGATGCCGGTAGAGGTCGCTCCGGCGGCGGAACTAGAGCCCTTCTTTCAGTTTCTAGAGGATCCTCAGACATTTATGGGCGACGACCCGACGGCGCCGATGACCTTCCCCCGCGGAACCTACTTCCCCGACGACCGCATGGATCTCTGCAAGCAGGTCGTCGGCCCGGCGTCGATCGGCGCCCTGTGCGACGCCGTCGCGCAATCCCACACCCGTGAGGCCACGGAGCAGCCTCTCACGTTTGTTCGCGGCACCTATTTCCCCGATGAGCGGATGGATCTCTGCAAGCAGGTCGTCGGCCCCACGCACATTGGTCGTCTTTGCGATGCCGTTGAAGCGCGCGCAACGATCGACGAAGGTCGAGGGGACGGAAGGCACCGGGTGCGCCACTTCCTCCTCGGAAATAACATCGCCTGTGACGGTCCATCGACGGCCGGCGCCGAAGCGCTTGGGCGATTGATGGCGAACCCCGATGTCGCCATTGAAA
>JAAFHJ010000537.1 GCA_013298325.1 Myxococcales bacterium
CCTCATGGAGGGCAAGCCCGCCACCGCCCGCGCACGGCTCGGAGACCCAGGCCGTCACGACCGGCGCGAAGACCTGGATGCCGACGGCAGCGAGGGAAATCGGCCGGCTCCGCCAAAGCAGATCGGGGCAACCATCGCCGGCATCGACGCGCGCGTCCTCTACATCGAAGGCAGCATCGACGGGCGCGCCGCCATCGGTCGCAGCCGCGCCGGCGTCGGTGGGTGCGGGGGCAGCGCTCGTCGCGCCGCAGGCAGCGAGCACCATCGGAATCACAAACAGGAACGACTTCATCGGGGCCTCCAAACATTCACCAAGAGAATCAACCGCAGCCTGCCGGCCACAGAACCACACCGATGACTGCCGCGCCACCCGTCCAGGGTGCCCGTGCCGCGAGGGTGCCGTCCGAAATATGGACCACGATCCCCGTGAACACGCGTGCACGTTTGAAAAGTTGCCGCTAACATCGCAGCAGATCTGCACCGGGATACGTCGGCACGGCCATTGCTCTAGGTGGGCCGGCTCGCGTTCCCTGCCCCTGCGGAAGCGGGCGGGACAAACGCCAGGAGAACCCCATGAAACTGCGCCCCTTTGCCTTCGTCGCTGCTGCCCTCGCCGTCGCCCCCCTCGCCGGGTGCCCGATCTACGACAGCAGCGAAATCCCCGTCGACCCAGCCTACAGCTGCAATGACGTCGACTGCGGCCCGAATGGCTACTGCGACGCCTACGGCTACTGCGCCTCGACGAACGGGAGCTGCGCCGGCATCTACTGCGGCTCCGGCCAGGAGTGCCGCATCGAAAACGGCACCGCCCGCTGCACCTCGAGCACCGACGGCGGCCGCCCGGACAGCGGCAAAGACGGCTCCACCGACACCGGCCCCGACGCAAAGCCGGACAGCGGCTTCTCCGGCTGCCGGTCGAACTCGGCCTGCGTCGGCGACGGCGCAAAATGCCTCAATGGCAGCTGCACCGCCCCCGCCGATCAGTGCTCGGACGCGACCCAGTGCGCCGCCGGCTCCGCCTGCGTCGAAGGGGTCTGCACACCGACCTGCAGCGCCAACAAAGCCTGCCCGACCGGCTACGCCTGCGACCTCGACAAGGGGGTCTGCACCAACAACCCGGCCGTCTGCGGGCCGACCGGCGCCACCTGCTCGGGCGGGACGACCTGTGCCGCGGAACACTGTGTCACCCCCTGCAACGCTGACAAGACCTGCGCGGGCGACCTCGTCTGCGTCGACGGCGGCTGCATCCCCGACCAGCGCCCCCAGTTCGTCTGCTTGGTCGAAGGGGTCCGCGACACGTGCGCCCAGGGGAGCATCTGCCTCCGCCACAGCTGCTACATCGCCTGCGACCCGCAAGTCGCCGACTCCTGCAAAGCGGCCGACGTCTTCAACCAGTGCAAGCCGGTCACCGCGAGCGGCAAAAACTACAACGTCTGCGGCTCGTCGACGAACCTCGGCGCCGAGTGCGACGCCTCCGCCGGCAAGAGCTGCAACGCCGGCAAGGTCTGCATCGACGGCTTCTGCCGCTGAGCCCGCTGAGCGACCCACTACAGGGCACAAACCAGAAAGACCCGTCGGGAAACCGGCGGGTCTTTTCGTGGGTACTCCCGGGGATTTAGGCCCGAGTTACTCGCCGCTCTCGTCGAGGATCTCGATCGCGTCGGTCGCGAGCTCACCAAGGGTGATTTCGTCGTCTTCGTCGTCGAGCTGGACGCGGCGGGTGTCGGCCCGGAGCGGCTCAAGCATCGGGATCGCGCTCGGGTCGTTCATCTCGACGAGCGCCTCGATGGCGGCGCCGACCGCCTCGCCGTCCTTGTGCTTGAGGAAGCGACCGAGGAGCTTCACGCAGCCCGGCTCGCCGACTTCGCCAAGAATGTAGGGGAGTTCCGCGAGGGCGGCGTGGCCAACGGGGAGCCGATCGAGGGACCGTTCCACGCCGAGGGCGACCTCTTTGAAGCGGTCAAAGGCGACCGCTTCGAGCGCTTCCCCGGAGGCGAGGCGCGCTTCGGCGTGCTCGGAACCGAGCAGATCGATCAACAAATCGACCGCTTCCGGCCCTTCGACCCCTTGAAGCAAGGCGGCGACCCGCGTGAGGCGAAGCGCCGCTTCCGGAGCGTCGAGGCTGGAGGCCGCCTTCGTCGCATTGCGGAGCGTATTCAGCAATTCGGAAGGTTTGGCGGCGAGGAGCTCGCGATGAAGATCCCGCGTCCGGCGCTCGGCGTCAAAGAGAGCGGTAAGCCGTTCGTTCACGTTCATGGGCGATGACTTCGGCGGAAACGGCGCGCGACGCAACAGGATTCCGCGCCTTCCAGCGCCTTCCAAGGAAGGTTCTCCCAGGTTAAGGGGTCCTCCTCCCGGTGCTCCCCCTCCTCCGCCACCTCCCGACGACGACCGGGCTGCTCCTAGGAGCGGCCCTCCTGTTCGCCAAGCGGCCGCCCCACCCGCGCGGGCAGGCGCTCCTGGCCCAGGCGGCGGCCGAGCAAGAGGCTGCTGAGCAGGAGGCACGCGCGCGCTTGGCACCGATCCCGACGCCGACGCTCCTCCACTGCGCCGCCGGCGAATTCGACGACGATGGCACCTGCCTCCCGATGCCGACGGAGCCCGACCTCGACGAAGGGACCGACGCCCCCGCGTTCCAGAACGGCCACCACGAAAAATCGGGCAAGTGGTCGCTTTACGAGCAGATTCCGCGGCTCCCCGAGCGCCCCGCCGACTACGACGCCTACGTCTACCCGATCCCCGCCGGCATGCCGAACGGCCACTACGTCGTGAGCGGCTACGACCTCCACCTCGACGACGCCCACCAGCGCCGCGGGAGGAACCTCTCCCACGTCGGTCACGGCGGCCTCGACATCCCGCAAGTCAAAGGAATGCCGATCAAAATGGTGCCGATGGAGCACCAGGAGGGGGACGCAATCGTCGTCTTTACCGGCAAGTACTTCGGCACCACGGTGATCACGCTCCACACGGTCCGCGAAGCGGGGATGCTCCGAGAGTACCTGCTCTTTTTCGGCCACCTCGACGGCCCCGCCCCCGGCCTAAAGCTCGGCACCCCGATCCCCGAAGGGGGCATCGTCGGCTTCGTCGGCGACACCGGCTCCCCGGAGCTCGTCCACCTCCATTACGAGGTCCGCCGCATGCGCGCCCACCACGACGATCTCCTCGATTCCGTACGAAAAATCGGTGCCGGCTACCTCGCGGACGACGCGATCAGCATCATCTGCGATCCGCGAAACGTGATCCCCCTCCGGAACAAGGACCGCTGATGCGGCGTTTCCCGACGATAAGATCTCTTTTCACAATCACCTTGCGTGCGTTCAGCATCAAGGCGAGGATGCGATCGGCGACCTCGTGAGCATGAACAAAGCCCCCGACCAAGATCCGATGATCGGCCGCACCCTTGGTGGGCGCTTCCAAATCCGTGGCCGTCTCGGCTCCGGCTCGATGGGGGCCGTCTATCGGGCGACCCAATCGGCGGTCGGGCGAGAAGTCGCCATCAAGATCCTGCGGAACGACCGCACGATCGACGACCAGAGCAAGGCACGCTTCCTGCGAGAAGCACGGACGAACAGCCTTCTCACGTCGCCGCACACGGTGACGGTGTTCGACTTCGGCGAGAGCGAAGACGGCGAACTGTACCTGGCGATGGAGCTCCTCGACGGCGAGAGCCTCGGCCAGCGCCTTGCCCGCGTCCGCCGCCTTC
>JAAFHJ010000053.1 GCA_013298325.1 Myxococcales bacterium
GGAAGAGGTTTGAGTGGGAGCCGGTGAGGCCGGGGTGGACCGTCGGGCGCCGGCCCGATTCCATCCCGCGCGTGACCGCCGCACGAGCCCACGCGGCGCCGGTCCATCCGAGGAGCGACGTGAGGACCGGATCGCGACCGCCAGCACCCAGGAGTGACCAAGCATCTTCTTGAAAACACTCGGGAATTGCTGATAGCTCCGGCGGCGGATTCTCCAAGAGCCAGGCAACTTGGTCCCGGTTGGGGGCGCCGACCACCATCAAGACGTCGAGGGCGCGCCATGCGAGATCGAAGCGCTCGACGGCAACGGCAAACCCATAGAGCTCTTTGTAGACGCTCGGCTCAAACGGCGTCGACCACGCCCGGCGGAGAATGCGTGCATACTCCATCTGTTCCGGCGAGACGGAAGTGGCGTTGAGCTGCATCGCCGGCAATTTTGCGGGTGGTGGCAACGCCACGTCCGCAGCGGCGAGCGGCTCCGGATCGGGCTCCACATCGAATTCCACCTCTTCGGGGAGGGCGGCGAAGGGGGGCGGCGGCATGGTCGGCGCCGGGGGGCGGATGCGGATCGGCGCCGTGGCGATGTCGTCGTCGTCGTCGTCAATCGGCGAAAACGGCAGCACCGCCGCCGGTCTCAGGAGAGGGCGCAACGGCCGCGGCACCGGGCGGGGAACGGGCGCCTTCGCCGGGGCAGTCGCAGCGGGGGGATGTTTCGGGTCCAGCGTCACCGCGGGGAAGATACACAGGTTACGCCTCCGCGTCCGCGACGACCGGCCTCCGCGCGACGTGTGACTTCCCTCTTGACGCTGCGGGACCGGCGGGCCTACACGGCAGTAACCCTTACGCAAGGGTGAGAGTGGCGCCGCCTGGTGCCTCCCCACCCCCGCCGGAAACCCCGATGCCCCCCCGCCTTCCCCTCCTATCCGATGCCGTTAGCGCCGCAGAGTCTCTTCTGCAAGTAGGCGATCTTGCGCGCGAAACGGGGAAGACGGTCCGCGCGATCCATCTCTACGAGGAGCTCGAACTCCTCCGCCCGGCCGGCCGCTCGAAGGGGCGCTACCGTCTGTATGCTCGGGATGCACTCGTGCGGATTCGGTGGATTTCCAAGCTTCAAGACCTCGGCCTTTCCCTCTCGGACATTCAGACGATTGTTCGCGAATGGGAAGCGGCCGGTAGTGCCAACTTCGCGACCGAAAAGATGCGGGTTGTTTACGCAGCGAAGCTCGCAGAGACCAAGACTCAAATCGAGAAACTTCGCGCTCTTGAACGCGAACTAGGTGCGAGTCTCGACTATTTGTCGACTTGCGGCGACGTCTGCGAGCCGGCTCGGCTCCTCTCCGACTGCAAAAGCTGCGACTTGCACGCCCATCACAGCGACGCTCACGAATGCCACGCATCGAAGCCGATTCCTGAGCTTGTTCTCGGGTTTCGCGCACACCCCCTCTGAGGATTCCCCCATGGCGCTCTCGTTCCCCATCTTCATGGACTATCACTCCACGACGCCGGTCGATCCGCGTGTCCTTGAAGCGATGCTCCCGTACTTTACGCAAAAGTTTGGGAATGCGGCGAGTCGCAACCACGCCTATGGATGGGTCGCAGAAGAAGCGGTTGACCACGCCCGTGAGCGAATTGCGAAGTTGGTCGGCGCCCAGAGTGAGAAGGAAATCGTCTTCACTTCTGGGGCAACCGAGTCGAACAACCTCGCATTGAAGGGGGTCGCCGAGTTCTACAAGGAC
Source organism: Myxococcales bacterium (assembly GCA_013298325.1). GTDB lineage: Bacteria > Myxococcota_A > Polyangia > Polyangiales > Polyangiaceae > JAAFHJ01. Next base: position 1,736 of record JAAFHJ010000053.1, read on the forward strand.
AAGGGGAACCACATCATCACGACGGTCCTCGAGCACAAGGCCGTCCTCGATACCTGCAAGCGCCTCGAAGCGGAGGGCTTCCGCGTCACCTACCTCCCCGTCGCGAAAGACGGCCGCGTCGACCCCGACGACGTCAAGAAGGCGATTACCGACCAGACGATCCTCGTCTCGGTGATGTTCGCCAACAACGAAATCGGCACCGTCCAGCCGCTCGCAGAAATTGGCAAAATTACGCGGGAAAAAGGCGTACTTCTCCACACCGATGCCGTCCAGGGCCTTGGGAAAGTCCCCTTCGATGCCCAGGCGATGAACGTCGATCTAGCGAGCATCACGGCCCACAAAATGTACGGTCCGAAGGGGGTCGGCGCCCTCTTCGTCCGCCGCTCAAAGCCGCGCGTGCGCCTCGTTGCCCAGATGGACGGCGGCGGTCACGAGCGCGGAAATCGTTCGGGGACCCTCAATGTTCCCGGGATTGTTGGCTTCGGGAAAGCGGCACAGATCATGAGCGAAGAGGGCGAGGCCGATTCGGCCAAGATCCTCGCGCTCCGGGAACGCCTCCACAAGAAGATCACCGGCTCCCTCGATGAAGTGCATTTGAACGGCTCGGTTCGTGACCGCCTCCCGGGGAACCTGAACCTCTCGTTCTCCTTCGTCGAAGGGGAAGCGATGATGATGGCGATCAAGGACGTCGCCGTCAGCTCCGGCTCCGCATGCACATCGGCGAGCCTCGAGCCCTCCTATGTACTCCGCGCCCTCGGCGTCGGCGATGAGCTTGCTCACTCGAGTATTCGCTTCGGACTCGGCCGTTTCAATACGGAAGAGGAGGTCGACTTCGTGGCGAACCTGGTCATCGACAAGGTCCAAAAGCTTCGCGACATGTCTCCGCTGTACGAAATGTTCAAAGAAGGAATTGACCTTAATTCGGTCCAGTGGACGGCCCACTGAACGCTCCTTCTTTCGCCCTTTTTCCTCTGATTCGGAAGTCAATACCATGGCCTACAGCGACAAAGTCATCGAGCACGCCGAAAACCCCCGCAACGTCGGCACGTTAAACAAAGACGACGACAGCGTCGGCACCGGTCTCGTCGGCGCGCCGGCGTGCGGCGACGTGATGCGCCTGCAGATCAAGGTGGGCGAGAACGGCGTCATTGAGGACGCGAAGTTCAAGACCTTTGGCTGCGGCTCCGCGATCGCATCTTCCTCGCTCGCCACCGAGTGGATCAAAGGCAAGAGCATCGACGAAGCGGAAGCGATCAAGAACAGCGACATCGTCGCTGAATTGAACCTTCCGCCGGTAAAGATTCACTGTTCCGTGCTCGCCGAAGACGCCATCAAAAGCGCGATCGCCGACTATCGGGCGAAGCAGGCCGCGAAGAAGGCGGTCACCGAGGGGGCCAAGTGAACGCAGCGGAAGCTCTTTCATCAGCTGCTGTTGAAATGGGCCCGCCGGAGAAGCCTACGCCGGCGACGTTGTCGATTTCGGTGGCGACGTCCGCCATCGAAGCGATCGCGACCCACCTGAAAAAGCGTGGAACTCCGGATGCTTCACTACGGGTCGGCATTCGTGGTGGCGGATGCAGCGGCTTCTCCTACGTGATCGAATTCCACGATGGTGCGCCGCGGGGCCGCGACAACGTCTACCGCTTCAATGCCGCCGACGGCACTGCCGTGCAGGTTCTTTGTGATCCGAAGAGCCTTGTCTATTTGAACGGGGCGACGCTCGAGTTCGAAAAAACGCTCATGCGGCAAGGGTTCAAGTGGACAAACCCGCAGGAGAAGTCGAACTGCGGCTGTGGGACCAGTTTCTCGGTCTAGTTCTCCGGAAAGTCGACCCTTCGGCGCGGACGCGGCTCTCCCGAGCTGAGTCCGCGCTTCCGTTCTCGCCCCCAAAGACCCGTTTGAGCCACCGTTGAGTCCCCCGATGCCTACCCCGTTTGCTCTCTTTGGCCTTCCGGCGACCTTCGCCCTCGACCTCAAGGTGCTTGAGCGCGCCCAGCGGGAGCTCGGCAAGACGATCCATCCAGATACTGCATCAGACCCGGCGGAACGTCGTGCACTTGCTGAACAATCGACGGTAGCAAACGAAGGCTACCGCGCCCTTCGCGACCCGGTCACGCGCGCCGAGCTCCTCTTTCAACTTGCCGGCGTTGCGACCGGCGACGGCCACGAGCCGAAGCCGACCGCCGCCTTCCTGATGGACATGCTCGAAAAGCGGGAGGCGCTCGCCGAAGCGCGGACGTCGAAGGACCGAGCGACCGTCGAAGCACTCGCCGCCGAGATCCGCACGCAGCGCAACGCCGCCGAAGCGGCCCTTTCCGCGCTCTTTTCCGGCGTCGTCCCTTCCCAGCTGGACGCGCAACCGGCGCTCGTGCACCTCGGCTCGCTGCGCTACTACCGGCGCTTCCTAGAAGAAGCGACGGCAACGCTCGACGAGTGGGACGACGCCTGAGTTCGAAGCTTGTTTCGGAAAAGTCGGTAAAAATCAATGATGCTTCTTGATATCTTCGATCCGAAAGCAAAGCCGCGACCGATCGGTATTGATCTCGGAACGACCAACAGCCTCGTCGCTTACGTGCGTGACGGTCGCCCGGAGACAATCGCCGATTGCGACGGTTCGGCGCTCGTCCCAAGCATTGTGCACTATGCACGCAATGGGGCGGTCATCGTCGGCGATCGTGCGAAACGCCTCGCCGAGGCGCATCCCCAAGAGACGCTCGTTTCGGTCAAGCGCTTCCTGGGCCGGGGCGCCGACGATCCCGAGACGCGGCAGCTCGGCCCGTATGCCTTCCTCCCCCGCGAGGCGGAGGGGCCCGACGTCGTTCGCTTCTCGGTGCACGGCAAGGCGATCACGCCCGTCGAGGCGAGCGCGGAGATCCTACGAAATCTCAAGGAACTCGCGGAAGAAGAGCTTCACAGCGTCGGCGGCGCGGTGATCACCGTCCCCGCCTATTTTGACGACGGTCAGCGCCAGGCGACGAAGGACGCTGCCAAGCTCGCCGGCCTTCGGGTGCTCCGCCTCGTCAACGAGCCGACGGCGGCGGCGCTCGCGTACGGCCTCGACGCCAAACGGGACGGGCTCTTCGCCGTCTACGACTTCGGCGGCGGCACCTTTGACGTGACCGTCCTCGTCCTCGACGACGGAGTGTTTCAGGTCAAATCGACGGGTGGCGACAGCGCGCTCGGTGGCGACGACATGGACCGCCTCCTCGCGGACGAGCTTGCAACGGCGTTTGGCCTCACGGAAGAAGTTCGTAAGAAGCCGGCGGTGGTTCGCGTCCTTCTCGATTTGGCACGCGCGACGAAACATCGTTTGACGGACGCCGAGACGGTGACCGTTCCAAACCCCTTTGTCGACGCACCGGCGAGCGCCGCGACGGTGACCCGCGATCGCTTCGACGTGCTCGTCAAGCCGCTCCTGGAGCGCACGGGAAAGGCCTGTCGGCGTGCGGTCCGCGACGCCGGCGTTGAGGTCGCCGAGCTCGATGGCGTCATTCTCGTCGGCGGCTCGACCCGCGTCCCCTACGTGCGGACCTACGTCGAGGCCCTCTTTGGGCAGGCCCCCTTGGGGGACATCGATCCCGACCAGGTCGTCGCCCTTGGCGCCGCTCTCCAGGCCCATCAGCTCGAAGGGGAGGGGGAGAAGGAAGAGATTCTTCTCCTCGACGTCCTCCCGCTGTCGCTCGGCATCGAAGTCGGTGGCGGCGTCGTTGACAAGATTCTGCCTAGAAACACTACAATTCCAACGGCTTCCAAGTCGGTCTACACCACCCAGGAAGACGGCCAGACCGGCTTCGTCTTGCACGTCGTCCAGGGGGAGCGCGAAATCGCGAGCGATTGCCGGAGCCTCGCCACGTTCACGCTCGCCGGGATCCCGCCGATGGCGGCGGGAATGGCCCGCCTCGAGGTCACGTTCCGCGTCGATGTCGATGGCCTCCTGACCGTCGAAGCGCGCGAGCAGACGACGGGGAAAGTGCAGCATGTTGACGTGAAGCCGAGCTACGGCCTCGACGACGAGACCGTTGAGAAAATGCTCCTGGACGCCCTCGACCATGGAGAGGCCGACCTCCAGTTGCGTCGGCTTCTCGAGAATCGGGTCGAGGCCGGGCGCCTTGCAAAAGCGACCCAGAAGGCGATTGTCGTCGATGTCGACCTCCTTGAAGCCGGCGAAAAAGAGACGATTGAAGCGGCGCTCACCGCACTCATTGCCTCGGCAGCCGGCGAAGACGCTGCGAAGATCAAATTTCGCATGGACGAACTCGACGCGGCGACAAAGGGCTTCGCAGCAGCCCGCATGAATCGGGCAATTGCGACCGCAATTGCTGGAAAAGACGTCGGATCTATCGAGGCGACCGTGGAAGCGGCCCTCGGCATCGAAGAGGCGCATGCGCGCCACGGAGCACGGTAATCAAACATGGCTAAGCTGATTTTCCGGGCGACCGGACTCGACACCGTCTGGGAAACCGAAGCGGCGGTCGGCACCAATCTTCTGAAGGCGGCGCAGGCGATCGATGCACCGGAAGGGTACGCCTGCGGCGGCGTATGCGCCTGCTCGACGTGCCACCTCTACGTGCTCCGAGGCGGCCATTTGCTGTCCGAGATTGAGGACGAAGAGAACGACATCCTCGACAAGGCCTTCGACGTCCGCGCCACGTCGCGCCTCGGCTGTCAGTCGATCATCACGAAAGACGGCGAGATCGAAGTGATGATCACCCGCGAGAGCTTGCAGGCCTTCGAGAACGAGCATCCCGAGCACCGGGGCGAGTTTATCAAACGCGGCTAATTCGGCTCCAAAAACAGGAAAAGCTCCCCGTAAACGAACGGGGAGTCTTTCTTTTTTGGCCGCAGCTTCCGCTACTTCGAAGCGATCGAAGAGCCGGCGGGGAGCGTGCGGTGCCAGCGGGGGGCGAGATAGGCGCGGGCGAGGTCGCCGACGAGATGGAGTTGATCCATGTGGTCGTGCTTGCCGCCCCCTTTCCAGCCTTTCGCGTGGAAGTCGCCGGAGTCGGCGGCGTAGCTCATCTCCATGCTCCGCTCGTTGCGATCGCTCGTCGCGACTTTTGAGACGCCGAGCATCTTCAAGAGGGCGCCGGTCGTCTCGCCGCAGGAGGCGTAGTCGGGCGGGAGGATTGAAGCATGCGTAATCACAAGCAATTTCTGCCGGTTCATCGCCGCTTCGCCGAAGGTCTTCCAGCGATCGAGGGAGCTCGTGTCGACGTAGTCGGAGCCGAGGCCGATGAACGGGGTCGTCTCCCCCCCCTTCTTCGGCAGGTGGGTCTTCGGGTCGACGTAGCCGGCATGGAAGCCGTCGAGGAGGATCACTGAATCGACCAGTTTACCGGCATTCGTCGCGCCGAGAATCTTGCCGACGCCGCCAAAGCCGGCGCTCCAGGCGACGACGCCGATGCGATTGACCTTCTTCGCGTCCGGGTTGCCGTTCTTGCCGAGCCAGTGGACCGTCTCTTTGAGAATATGATCGACGTAGCCCGGTTGACCGAGCATCGTCGAGTAGCCGCTCGTTCCGACGATCGTCGGAATGGCAATCGACGCGACGACCGCATTGACGCCGGCAGCGCGCCACTCCTTCTCGGTCATCATCGCGCCATTGAGATGGATGATGAGGTCGAAGCCGCCTTCGCTGTCGAGGGCGAGTTCCCGGGGGGCGAGCATCGCGCCGTAGCTCGTACCCTGCCAATTTTTCACGAATTCTACGTCAGGGACGACGTCCCCCGCGACCGCGCGCGGACGGACGAAGTGGGGGACGGTCACGGTGCCGTCCTCGCCAACGAGGGGCGTGTCGGCGTGAGCGACCGACGCCAGGCCGGGAGCCACCGCGAAGGCAGCGCTCAAGGCGAGCGCCGCCGCCACGTGCCCGAGCCGCATCAAGCCTGCCCCTTTCCGAGGCGAATGCCCGGAGCGGGGAAGGCGTTGCACATATCTTTGATCTCCCCGGCGATTTTCGCGAGGAGCGCTTCATCGCTCGGCGACTGGCAGACGAGGTCGATCCAGGCGGCGAGGCGATCCATCTCGGCGATGCCCATCCCGCGGGAGGTGATCGCCGGCGTGCCGATTCGAAGACCGGAAGGGTCAAACGGTTTGCGAGGATCGAAGGGGACGGCGTTGTAGTTGAGGACGATGCCGGCGCGGTCGAGGGCCTGCGCCGCCGGCTTTCCGGCGATCCCCTTCGGCGTAACGTCGACCAAAATCAGGTGGTTGTCGGTGCCGCCGGTGATGACGCGGAAGCCGCGCTCGACGAGCTTTTCGGCGAGGTGCTTCGCGTTGACGACGACCTGCTTCGCGTAGGCTTTGAAGGCGTCGGTCGAGGCTTCCTTCGCGGCGACGGCGATGCCGGCGGTGGCCGCGTTGTGCGGGCCCCCTTGGAGGCCCGGGAAGACCGCCTTGTCGATGGCGGACGCGTGCTCGGGCTTGCAGAAGATCATGCCGCCGCGGGGGCCGCGGAAGGTCTTGTGGGTCGTCGACGTGACGACGTCGGCGAGGCCAAACGGCGACGGGTGCTCGCCCGCGGCGACGAGGCCGGAGATGTGGGCGATGTCTGCCGCGAAGATCGCGCCGACTTCGTTGGCGATTTCCCGGAACGCGGCGAAGTCGACGGTGCGCGGGTAGGCGGTCGTCCCGGCCCAGAGGAGCTTCGGCTTGTGCTCTTTCGCGAGGGCGCGGACGGCGTCGAGGTCGATGCGGTGGTCGCTCTCGCGGACGCCGTAGGAGACGCTGTGGAACCACTTGCCGGTGACGCTGACGCCGTGGCCGTGGGTGAGGTGCCCGCCGGCCGCGAGACCGAGACCCATGATGGTGTCGCCCGGTTTGCAGAACGCGGCGTAGACGGCGAGGTTCGCCGGGCTGCCCGAGTAGGGCTGCACGTTGACGTGGTAGTCGGCGGAGAACAGCGCCTGGAGGCGGGAAATCGCGAGGCGCTCGACCTGGTCGATGACCTGCTGCCCCTCGTAGTAGCGCTTCCCCGGGTACCCTTCCGAGTACTTGTTCGCGAGGACGGAACCGGCAGCCTCTTGGACGGCCTGCGAGGCGTAGTTTTCGCTGGCGATGAGCCGGAGCGTTTCGTGCTCGCGGAGGTTTTCGTCGGCAATGAGTGCCGCGATCTCGGGATCGGCGGCGGCGAGGCTCGGCTGCGTAGAAACGTTCGCGGAGGTCATCGGCGAACGGAGGTACAGCGCGAATTTGGCCCCGTCCAACGGTTTTGTCGTATCCTACATGGTCGTACCACTGAACGGAGAGGCATCGGAGACGAGGGTGTCTTCGGAAGTTCTTGTCTTTTTCGTTCTTGTGCTGCGTTGCGGCAATCGGTGAAATTCGACACCCCTGTGACATTCTTGTCGCGGTGTGGGGCAACGCGGAACCGGCGCGCACAGGGCGCCGCCGGTCTTCGCTGATGGCTCGTTGCGACAAATCGCCGGGCCAGCGAGACCGACTGCTTCCGTGCTCCAGCGAACTGGGAGAGATTCGTCGGTTATGCGCTCGTCGCCCCCAGAGGTCTGCGGGGCGATCGGGTGTGGGGAGACCGTGAACCATGAAGAAAATGACGTTGCTTTGGATCGGGATGACGGCAGTCGGCGTCGGCCTTGCAGCCTGCGGCGGTAGCGATGACACGACACCGGCCGAGGACGCAGGCGCCGACACCGGCGTTGTCGATTCGGGGGCAAAAGATGCTGCAGTTACCGACTCATCGGTCGATGCTGCGAACGACGCGAAGGCCGACAGCGGGCCGGTTGACAGCGGGGCGACGGATGCCGGGAGCGATGCGAAGGCCGACACCGGCATCGATGCCAGTCCCGCCGCCACCTGCAGCGACGCCATCAAAAATGGCGGCGAAGCCGACGTCGACTGCGGCGGCGCGTGCGCGGCCAAGTGCGCGGATGGCAAGGCGTGTGTCGTCACCGCCGACTGCACGAGCGGCGTCTGCACGGCGAACGTCTGCGCGGCCCCGACGTGCGCCGACACCGTTAAGAATGGCGGCGAAGCCGACGTCGACTGCGGTGGCGCCTGCGCGGCGAAGTGTGGGGACGGCAAGGCATGCGCGGCGAACGCCGACTGTTCGAGCGGCGTATGCGGCGCGAACAACACCTGCAGCGCGCCGACCTGTGCCGACAACATCAAGAACGGCGCCGAAACCGACGTCGACTGCGGCGGGGCCGCCTGCGGCTCGTGCGCGATCGGCAAGGCGTGCGGCGCCGGCAGCGACTGCACGGGCGGCGTCTGTACGGGGAACGTCTGCGCGCTCGCGACCTCCTGCAAGACGCTCCTCGCCGGTCACCCGGGGCTCGCCAGCGGCGTCTACACGCTCGACCCGGACGGCGCCGGCGCAAAGCCGAGCTTCCAAGCCTACTGCGACATGGTGAGCGACGGCGGCGGTTGGACCCTCGCCCTCAAGGCCGACGGGACGAAGCAGACGTTCACCTACGCCGCCGCCCTGTGGACGAACACGACGCTGCTCGCCACCGACAAGCCCGACCTCGATCTCAACGAGGCGAAGCTCGCCTCCTGGAATGAGACCGCGTTTACCGATGTTCGCCTCGCGCTGGTCGACGGCGGCGTCACGCGCGCCGTGAAAATTCCGAAGGTGGCGACGTCGCTTAACGCCGTTTACGCCGCTGGCGCCTTCTCGGCGACGAACCTCGGGCGCGCCTCCTGGAAGGGCATCCTGGCGGCGCCGTCGCTGCAGACGAACTGCAACCGTGAAGGCTTCTCGAACTCGGTCGCCAACTACGCGAACATCCGCCTCGGCATCCTCGGGAACAACGAAGGCGACTGCAATTCGCCCGACTCGTGGATCGGCCTTGGCGGATCGGCGACCGCCTGCTCGGCCGCGATCACCGCGACGGTCGGCAACGGCGCGATCTGCGGCGCCAGCGGCGACCTCGGTGACAAGGAAGTGAAGGCGTTCGGCTACGTCTTTGTTCGCTGATTCCTTTTTCGGGACGACCTTCGTCCCGAAAGAGACAACTTAATCGTTCGCGCGCCCCTCTTGCACGGGAGGCGCGCGTTCTTCATTTTGGCCGTTCCCATTTGAGGGGGGAGCACCAATGAAGAAGATCAATTTCCTTTGGGTCGCGTTGGCGACCGCCGCCGGTATCGCCGCCTGCGGAGACAGCAGCACGCTTGAAGTGACCGATGCAGGAGTCGCCGATAGCGGGGTAAAAGACTCCGGATCCCAAACGGATACCGGGGTCATCGATGCCGGGACCGTCGATGCAACCCCTGCACCGACCTGCACCGATCGTATCAAGAATGGCACCGAAGCCGATATTGACTGCGGCGGAAGTTGCGCAACCAAATGCGGCGACGGGAAGGCCTGCGCGGCGACGAAAGACTGCACGAGCGGCGTTTGTACGAACAAAGTCTGTGCGGCGCCGGCCTGTACCGACGCCGTCAAGAACGGTACCGAAGCGGACGTCGACTGCGGCGGCAGCTGCGCGACGAAATGCGGCGACGGGAAGGCCTGTGCGGCGGCCGGCGACTGTACCAGCGGCGCTTGCTCGGCCAACGTGTGCGCCTCGCCGGCGTGCATCGACAGCGTGAAAAATGGCTCCGAAACCGACGTCGACTGCGGCGGCGCCTGCCCGGCCAAATGCGGCGACGGGAAGGCCTGCGCCGCCACGACCGATTGCGGGAGCGGAGTCTGCACGAACGGCGCCTGCGTGGCCGCCGCATGCAACGACGCGGTGAAAAACGGCAACGAAGCCGACGTCGATTGCGGTGGCGCCTGCGCCGCCAAGTGTGGCGACGGCAAAGCGTGCGGCGCGGCCGGCGATTGTGGCAGCGGCGTCTGCGTGAACGGAACCTGCGCGGTCGCCGCCTGCGACGACGCGGTGAAAAACGGCAACGAAGCCGACATCGACTGCGGCGGCGCCTGCGCGGTCAAATGCGGCGACGGAAAGGCCTGCGGCGCAGCGAGCGATTGCGGGAGCGGCGTCTGCACGAACGGCACGTGTGCGGCCCCGGCCTGCGCCGACGGCATCAAGAACGGCGGCGAAACCGACGTCGACTGCGGCGGTGTTTGCGCGACGAAGTGCGCGGTCGGCAAGGCGTGCGTCGCCAGCGCCGACTGCGGATCGGGTGCAGTCTGCACCGGAAACGTCTGCGTCCTGCCGACCTCCTGCAAGTCGATCTTGGCGGGGAAGCCGGGCATCGCGAGCGGCGTCTACACGCTCGACCCGGACGGCGCTGGCGCGAAGCCGAGCTTCCAGGCCTACTGCGACATGGTGAGCGACGGCGGCGGCTGGACTCTCGCCCTCAAGGCGGACGGCGCCAAGCAGACGTTCACCTACGCGGCGCCCCTCTGGACGAACGCCACGCTCCTCGCCACCGACAAGCCCGACCTCGACAAAAACGAAGCCAAATTGGCAACCTGGAACGACATCGCCTTCACCGACGTCCGTGTCGCGATCGTCGACGCGAACGTGACGCGGGCGGTGAAGATCCCGAAGGCGTCCGCCTCGCTCGCCGCGATTTTTACGCCGAACACCTTCGTCGCTACGAACCTCGGGCGCGCTTCTTGGCTCGGCTTGATGGCGGCGCCGTCGCTCCAACTGAACTGCAACCAGGAAGGGTTCTCCCTGGCGAGCCAGGTCTCCGTGCGCATCGGCATCATCGGAAACCAGGAAAATGACTGCGGATCGCCCGACTCTTGGATCGGCATCGGCGGTACCGGGGCCCCCTGCAACGGCGCGCTGAATACCTCGACGACCGGCAACATCGCGACCTGCGCAGCCGTCGATAAGGCGACCGCCGCGTTCGGCTACGTGTTCGTCCGCTGACGCAACCCGCAACGTTTGACGACGCGCCTCTCTGGCAATGGCCAGGGGGCGCGTTCGCCGTTTTCGGCGCCGCGTGCTGGCCGGAATCTGTGTATACCGCAGCGATGCGCGTTCCCCGATCTTCGTGTCTATTTGTAGCGGTTCTCGGGGCACTCGCCGCCGCCACGAGCGCTGGCTGCGCCGCCTCCGCCGCGCCTCCGCCCGTTTCGCCGAATGCGGCGCCTGCGGAGCGGGAAGCGCCGCTCACCGGGGACATCAAGGACGACGCCGAGCTCGCTCGCGTGATCCGTGAGCACTACACGAAATACGAGCGCGAAATCCCGATGCGCGACGGCGTGACGCTCCACACGGAGGTGTTCGTCCCGAAGGTTGCCGGCCGCGATCCGGCCCACGTCCGCCACTTCCCGATTCTGCTGACGCGGACGCCCTATTCGGTTGCCCCCTACGGCGTCGACAACGTCGTCGACGGAAACAATGCGCGTATGTTGCGCCGATTTGCGCCGTCCCCCGGGCTCGTCGCGAGCGGCTACATCTTCGTTCATCAAGACGTCCGTGGCCGTTTGATGTCTGGCGGAACTTTCGTCGACGTTCGCCCGCCCGCAACGACAGGGACCGGCATCGACGAAGCGACCGACGCCTATGACACCATCGACTGGCTCGTGAAGAATGTGCCCGAGAACAACGGAAAAGTAGGGCTTTGGGGGATTTCCTATCCCGGCTTTTACGCGGCCCAGGCGGCCATCAATGCCCATCCGGCCCTCGCCGCCGTCTCCCCGCAAGCGCCGGTGACCGAGTGGTTTCTCGGCGATGACTTTCACCACAATGGCGCGTTCTTCTACGCAGATTCCTTCGATTTCTATGTGAACTTTGGGCGTCCGCGCCCGGAGCCGACGACGAAATCCAAATGGGAATTCGACCACACCCAGGCCGACGTCTACGACTACTTCTTGGCGCTTGGGACGCCCGAACAGGCGGGGAAGAAGTACTTGGCGAACGTCCCCTTCTGGAACGACCTCCTCGATCACGGCAGCTACGACGCCTTCTGGCGGGCCCGCGATCCGCGGCCGCGCTACGTGCAAAATACAGGGAAAACCGGCAAGCCGGCGGTCCTCACCGTCGGCGGTTGGTTCGACGCGGAGGACCTCTACGGCGCCCTGGCGACCTACCGCGCCTTCGAAGCGGGGCCGCTTTCGCCACACAATTCCCTGGTGATGGGCCCCTGGCGTCACGGCGGCTGGGCGCGCAACGATGGCGACCGGCTCGGCGCGGTCTCCTTCGGACAGAAGACGTCGGCCTTTTACCAGCAGATGATCGAGGCCCCCTTCTTCGAGCGCGCCCTGAAGGGGCGTGCCGCAGCTCCCGGGAAGGAGGTCGAGGCGTGGATCTTCGAGACGGGGACGAACGAGTGGCGCCAATACGATCACTGGCCGCCGAAGGGGGCTCGCGAAGAAATTCTGTATTTTCGGGAAAATGGCGGCCTCTCAAGCGCCCCTCCCGCGATGGCCGCCGGGCCGGAAGGGCGCGATAGCTACGTGAGCGATCCGTCGAAGCCGGTCCCCTACCGGGCGGCGCTCAGTGAGCGCATCGACGAAGACTACATGAGTGACGACCAGCGCTTCGCCGCCCGGCGCCCCGATGTCTTGCTCTACCAATCGCCAGCATTGACGACTGAGGTCACCCTCGACGGACCGATCGAAGCGATTTTGAAGGTGGCCGTCACTGGGACCGATGCTGATTTCATCGTGAAGGTGATCGACGTCTATCCGGAGAACGCTGCCGATCCCGAGCCGAACCCGCTCCGCGTCCGTATGGGGGGCTACCAGCAACTCGTGCGTGCCGAGGTGATGCGCGGAAAGTTCCGCAGCTCCGGACGCCCGCATGGTCTCTTCGCGACAAATACGAAGGAACCCGAAGACATCAGCGGCCTGATGCAGCCGAAGCCTTTCGTCCCCGGCGAGGAGACGCTCGTCCGCTTCGCGCTCCCCGACGTCGCCCACACCTTCCGCACCGGACACCGGATCGCCGTACAGGTGCAGAGTACCTGGTTCCCCCTCATTGATCGAAACCCGCAGACGTTTTGCGACATCTATCGCGCGAAACCGAGCGACTACAAAGTCGCCACCCACACCCTGCTGCGCAACGCTCAAACGCCTTCGTTCCTGCGGGTCACCATAGGCGCAGGCGTGCTCCCTCGGTAGCTGCGCGTCGCTGCGGGAATAGCGACTCGCGACGCCGGTTGCGCGGCGATGGACGCACCGCCGATTTATCCGATCGCCGCCCGGTGGCGGCGCGCGCTCACCGTCGTCGCTGTCGCCGCCGCCGGCGCCGTTCCGACGTTTATTCCAGTACTTATTGCGCTCGCCACCCGCCAAACCTACCGCTGCTACTTCCCGCCCTCCGAGGCTGCCTTTGAGCTCGCTTACCAGTGGCAAGACGCGACGCGCGAGCGATGGATCCCCCCTTCCGAGGTCTGCTTGGCGCTGTCTCAGGTGGTCGCCGCCCGCAACCACGACGGGTGGCCAAGCCGTCTGTACAACCCGCCAACCGGCTACGCGGTCTCCTGCGAGCCCTCCGAGGTGCCCGATAGGCCGACGATCGCGCTCCTGAACCGGGAAGTTCGCCGGACCTGCCTCCCCTTCGCGGAAAACGTTTGCTACACCCGCTACGAGTGGTGGGGACGCCCAGCGGAGATGAGCTACTAGCAAAGCGTCCCACGCACCCGCGCTTGTGCGAACCTAGTCCGATGCTTCGCAGGCGCCTGCCGTATTTGGATGCGGAATACATACTTGTGCGCACGGCGTTCGCCGCGGCCGTTGCGGCGGCGCTGACCGCCTTCTTTTCGTTTCCGCTCGGCTTCTTCCCGATCGACTTCTTCGTCGCGTCGTTGGGGCCTTTGTTGGCGGCGACTGCGCTCATCGGTTTTCGGAGAAATCTCTGGTGGAGAGATCTCTTAGTCTCCTGTTTGTTGCCGATCCCGATGGGCGCCGTTCTCGGGTGGTGGATTGTCTTGACGGCGTCGGTCGTTGGCTACGATGGGTGGGGGGCGGAAGAATGTGCCGGCCTTGCCGTTCTGGATGCCTGGAAGCCTCTCCTCCTCGGACTGCTCGTTGGAACTGCGCCGTTGGCGCTCGCGGCGCACCTCTTTCGGAAGGGTTTTTCTTCTGAAATACGGGCGGTTGTGCTCTTGGCCGCGATCACCGCCGGTCTCGCGACGACCGTCGCCGTCGCCTTCCCCCCGATTGTCACGTCCCAGCACCGCGGCGCGCTGGAGCCCGGCGCGAC
>JAAFHJ010000529.1 GCA_013298325.1 Myxococcales bacterium
ACCTCGTTCAGCCCGCGCTACAAAATCAACAAGAACTTCCAGCTTCGTGGCCGTATCTCGGCGACCTACGAGTGGACGAACTCGGACTCGACGACCAACCTCCACGAGCTCGAGCTCTCGGACACGAACGTCCAGGCCTGGTACCAGGGGATCAAGGCCTTCGACCTCAGCAAGTCGTCGAAGCTCAAGATCGCCCCGTACATCGGCCTCGGTCTTCCGACGTCGAAGCAATCTCGTTACCGGTCGATGTTCGTCTCGCCGAGCATTGGCATTCAGGGGGCGATGCCGGTCGAGAAGCTCTTCGGCGGCGACTGGACCTTCATCGCGAACGCGAGCCTTACGCATCCGCTCTATCGCTATACAAACGCGGTAAACAAGGCGATTCCGAACGCCCCCTTCGACTACGTCAATGCGGTCAACGCAGGGAACGCAACGCCGGTCGGCTCTCAGACCGGTGGGTCCGGGGCTGGCAACCCGGCCAACACCATCACCTGGACGGCGATCGCAACTGCCGAGTACGGCAAGTTCTCCCCGGGTCTCTTCATGCTCGGGTCGAGCCAATTCTTCTACCGCTCGAAGGAAACCTCGGCTACCTCGCGCAATGAGGATGCGCCGAACGTCCGGAATTCTTACTACTTCTCGGCGTGGCTCGACTACACGTTCAACGACTGGCTCACGCCCGAAATCGGCTACCAGCAGTTTCGCACGGCGCTCGCGGCCGACGGAAAGTTCGGGAACCCGTTCTTCTCGAAGTACCAGGACGCGACCGTCTACCTCGGCGCGAACATCCAGCTCGACTCCCTCTACAAGCAGATCCGCGGCCAGCAAGGGGCCGCCGGTATCGTCCGCGCGAAGAACAACACGCCGATCCGCTTCTACTGAGCGGCAGCCCACAAAGAAACGCGAAGTCCTCACCGGACTTCGCGTTTCCTCGTTTGTTGGCGGCACTTAGCGGGATTTGACGCAGCGGAAACCGACGTCGCCGATCTTCGCTTTGCTGTTCGTGTGGGTGTAGTTCCGAATGACCAACTCATCGGCGCCGGACAGGTAGCTCCCCCCCATCACGTAGTGGTCGGCGTTGGTGGCAAGCGAGTCCTGGGAGGCGTACGGCGCCTTCGTCGTTCGCGGGGGGACGTCGTTCGAAAGGTCCCAGGTCCATTCACGCACGCCGCCGGCAAGCCCGAACACCCCTTCCGACGTTCCCCCCGCCGCGAATTCCTGGGTTCCGCGGAAGGGATCGCAAGCGCTGGGCGCTGTCACCGTCGCCCCTTCGTCGACCGTCGCCTCGCCAGAAAATAGTGCGCGATTGCAGTTTGAAGCCGGCACTTCCGAGCCCCACGGGTACTGCAGGATTCCGGTTTCGGTATTCGCGGCATAGATCCATTCCGGGAGCGTCGGAAGGCGCGCCCCGCGATAGGCGCAATAGGCAAGTGCCTGCTCCCAGGGGACGTTGTCGACGGCGGGCGGATCGGAGCTGGTCCCGCTGCTTCCGCCGCCGTATCCTCCGAGATAGGTGGCCGCTTTTCTCCCTCCGACGCCGACGCGCGGCGAATCTAGGAACGCAGAGGACTGGGCGGCTGTGTTCCAGTCTTTCCGCCAAACCATCTGGTCTTTGTACGGACCAGAATCGAGGCTGGCACCGTCCTTGGGGAGGGGCTTTCCGGCGTCGACCCAAACCTTGAAGTCGCGCACATTCACTTCGTAAGCATCAATCGCGATTCGGTAGGAGTCGAGCCAGAGGTAGCGCACCTCCGATCCGTAGTGCACCTCAAGTTGCGACGGTCCTTTGTCGAGGACAATCATCCCTTCTGTCCCCGCATTCACGTCGCCATCCGAGGGGAAGGTGAACGTCGGGAAGCAGCCGAGGCCGAGGACCGCAAGGGCGACCAGCGGGAGTCCGCGCCCCATCGCAAACCGGTTCCGTTTCATGAGCGAAGGAATTGCCCGCTTTGGCCGCCGGCGCAAGACGCCGTTCCCCCGCGGACGCTGAAAAATCCGTGCTAGTGCGCGGGGCACATGGCGAAAGAAGAACGTCCGAAAGCGGTCCTTGTGGCAGTGAAGCTCCCGGAGACGACCGATGCCGAATTTGCATCCGGTCTTGAGGAGCTCGGGCGCCTCGTAGCGACCCTCGGCTATGACGCGGTCGCAACGGTGACCCAGACGCGGACGCATTTGGCGTCGGGCGCGGTGCTTGGCGAAGGAAAACTCGAGGAGCTTTCAGAACTTACTGGAGGAACCGGGCGCGTCGAAGGGTTCGTCGTCCAGAAGAAAGACAAGGCCCGACTCCGCCGTGAGGAGGCGGCCGGCTTCGCCGAGGAGGATCGCAGCGACGCGGAAGAGGTCGATCCGAGCACACTCCCCCACGGGAAGATCGCGCTCATCGCCGTCGACCACGACATTTCCCCGAGCCAGGCGCGCAACCTGGAAAAGGCGACCGGCGTCGACGTCCTCGACCGCACCGGCGTCATCGTCGACATTTTCCACCGCCACGCGAAGAGCCGCGAGGCGCGCTTGCAGGTCGAAATTGCACGTTTGACCTACACGGCACCGCGCCTCCGCGAGTCCCCTTCTGGCAAAGAACGGCAGCAGGGCAAAGGGGCTGGCGAAGCAGCCCTTGAGCTTGATCGCCGGAAGATCCGCGATCGAATTGCCGAACTACGCGAAGAGCTCGAAGCGATTCAGAAGAACCAGTCGGTTCGCCGCGCTCACCGCCGAGAAGCCCGCCGCGTCGCCCTCGTCGGCTACACCAATGCGGGAAAATCTTCACTGATGCGGGCACTTACCGGCAGCGAAGTCTACGTCGAAAACAAGCTCTTCGCGACGCTCGATACCACGGTGCGTGCGCTCCACCCGGAAGTCAAACCGCGTATCTTGGTGTCAGACACCGTCGGTTTCATCAAGAAACTCCCCCACGATCTCGTGGCAAGCTTCAAGTCGACCCTCGACGAAGCGCTCGAAGCCTCTTTGCTCCTTCATATCGTCGACGGATCGGATCCCGCCTGGGAAACCCAAGGCGATGTGACGAAAGAGGTCCTCGCCGAGATCGGCGCCGACGCCGTCCCCTACCAGCTCGTCTTCAACAAGCGCGACCGCATCGACGAGGAAACGCGCGCACAGCTCGCCCGCCGCTACCCGGACGCGTGGTTTGTCTCCGCCCACGAGCCGAGCGATGTCACGGAACTTCATGGCAAAATCGTAGCGTTCTTCGCGGCGAGCTATGTGGCTCGCGAGTTCGTTGTACCTTACACGCGCCAGGCGCTGATCCACGAGATGCACGAGACCGGCCGCGTCGCCCGGGAGGACTACGGCGAAGCCGGAATCACGGTGCTCTTCGAGAGCGACAAGGAAGCGGTCGAGCGCATCGCGGCGAAGCTGTAATTTCTCAGGCGTATTGAGTAGCGTGGCGCGGTGAACTCCGCCGAGACCCTCGCCGACTTCCTCGCCTACTTGGGCGCCTCCCCGACGCCCTACCACGCCGTCCTGGAAGCAGAGACCCGCCTCGCCGCCGCCGGTTTTTCCAAACTTGATGAGCGGGAGGCGTGGAACCTCACGGAGGGTTCTGCCCATTGGGTCGTGTTTGGGGGGACGTGCCTCATCGCATTTGTCGTCCCGAGGGCGCCGCGTGGATTCCACATTGTCGGCGCCCATACTGACTCGCCGAATCTTCGATTGAAGCCGAACGCCGAGTACGAAAAAGAGGGCTACCGGCAGCTCGGCGTCGAAGTGTACGGCGGAGCGCTTTTGAACTCGTGGCTCG
>JAAFHJ010000530.1 GCA_013298325.1 Myxococcales bacterium
AGGACGGTCGCCCCACGGGCCACGGCGCCGGCGAACAGGCCAGCGAGCGCGTGCCGGAGGGGGCGCGGGAGGTCGTCGAGGGGGCCGGCGACGAGGACGTGGGCGGGGGAGGCCTGCGCAACCGCCAGCAATACCGCGAGAATTCGACGGA
The DNA here is from genome assembly GCA_013298325.1 of Myxococcales bacterium. Taxonomy (GTDB): domain Bacteria; phylum Myxococcota_A; class Polyangia; order Polyangiales; family Polyangiaceae; genus JAAFHJ01. The sequence continues at coordinate 152 of JAAFHJ010000530.1, forward strand.
GAGGGAGCGGCGCCTCGTCGGCGACTTTGGCGGTCGTCGGCGGCACGAAGGCGGTGAGCGTCGTCGGGAGCGTCGCCAGGACGGCGGCGAGCGGGAGCGCCGGCGGGAAGCGCGGATCGTCGACGATCGGCAAAATGATGGTCCCCGCACTCCAACTCCGCCCGTCGGCGAAGGCGTCGAGCAGGGGGCGGGCCGCATCGTCGGCGACCGGAACCAGGCCCAACAGGCGCCCGCGCGTCGCGAGAGCGAGCCGGTAGGGGCCGATCGGCCGCTTTCCGACGTAAATCCGGGCTGTTTCGAGGGTCTTCATCGCGAAGCTTCGCCTCGTGCGCCGCCATCGGAGGTGCGGAAATAGGCGACGGCGAGCGAGGCGGCGGTGAGCCCGGCGACGACGACGATCGCCACCAGGCTCTCGATGGGGCGCCCCCCTTGCGGACCGAAAAATTGGGTCGTCGCGCGGAGGAGCGTCGGTACCGTCGTGATGCGCTGGAGGGCGTGGACGCCGCCAAACGCCTGGGTCGCGACGGCGTCAAGGATCAGAATTCCAAGCAGAATCGTGAAGCCGGCCCCCCGCGGCTGCGTGCTTGCGCCGGCCGGGCGCCCTTTGGGGAGCGCGCCGGTGAGCGCGAAGGAGAACGGCGCGAGGAAGACCCCGAAGACGACCGCGTGCACGAGCCCGGCGAAAAAGCTCGCAAAGGCGCCGAGATGCTGGCGAGAGGGGGCAAGGATCACCGAGAGCAGGCCGACCGGCACGACGGCGATGACGACGACTCCGGCAAGCACAACGGCGAGGGCGCCGATCCGTGCGAGGAGCCAGCGGCGCCGGGAGATTCCGCGGCTCGCGAGGAGCGCCAGGTAGCCTTCGCGGTCGTCGTTGGCGAGGGCGCGCGGGGCGACCGCCACCGCCACGATCGGCGCGAGGAACCAGGCGAAGAGCATGCTCGCAAGGAACGGGGCGTAGCTCAGCGCCTCGCCGCTCTCGCGGAGCCCGGGGACGAAGAGTGCCACAACGGGGCCCCCAAGAATCACGAGGAGAATAGACAACTTCGCCGTCCACGGCGCGAACGTGCGTTGGAGGGCGACGCGCACAAGACGCGCGGACGCGCTTCCACGAGGGCTGCCTTCCGCGGCGGAACCGGCGCTTGGCGGCGCGGTTTCGGTCTCTTTGTTCGGAATTTCGCCCTGCACGACGGCGGCGACTATACCCACAGCCGGTGCTTCCCGACGCGCTTTCGCGCCTTTTTCGACAGCTGCTCGCGCGCTGGCAAGACGCTCGCCGTCGGGCGGCCGCGGAAGCGCGTCGTGCGCAGGCGAATCGGGAGCGTTTTCATAAACTTCGTGGCGTCGCTCGCCCCTTCCGCGTGCCGACGGCAGACCGCCTCCGTTGGATCGGTTCCGCGCTCCTGACGGCTGCATTTCTCCCGTTCCTGTTTCGCGCCGCCGACGATCGTCCGCGCATGCTGCTGGCGGCGACTGGTGCCGTCGCGTTTCTCCTTCGCGCGTTTTCCGTGCAGTCGGCCGCCCTCGGAAATGACCGCCGGGACGCCGGCCGCGACGATCTCGGCCGCGCCTTCTTGACGCTCGCCGCCGGCACCGATGGCGATCGCGCCGCTTCTGTCGCCGCGCTGCTGATCGGCGCCGCCCTCTTTGTCGATCGATCGCTCGCCTCCCTCGCCGCGATGCCGACCGGCACCGGCCTCGGCGCTGCGCCGCGCGCCCCTGAGTACGTCCGCATCAGTCGGAACGTGCAACGGGCCTTGGGAATTGCAGCGGTTTTGGTTCCAGCGGGCCTCGGCTTTTGGCACGTGCGTTACGGGGTGGCGACGCCGCTCGCCGGCCCCCTCGATCTCCTCCTCGTCGGCGTCCTCGCCCTTGTTGCCTACTGCCTCACCGATGCCCGCGAAGCGCGCCGCCTGGAGCTCGGCGCGGCCGCCCGTCTCGGCTGGGCGCTCGTCTACCTGGCGAGTTTCGTTACTCTTGCGATCTTCCTGCGCATTCTGAACATCGCGCCGCTCCGCCCCGGTCTCCTGCTCGCCGCCGTCGCGACGACGATCGTCACCGGTCCGCTTCTGCGCGCCGTCGACCCGGTGGCGCCGATCCGCATCGCCCGTCGCGTATTTGTTGTTGCGGCGACGGCACTTCCGCTCCTCGCCATCGGCGTCTTCGCCGGCGGCGCACGCACGGAGACCTTCCGGAGCGGGGCGGTCTTCCTCGCAACGGGGCTCTGTCTCTTCGTCGGCCTGTTTGTCGGATACCTGGAGGCGCCGCTGCTTCCGGCAACCGGTCGACTTCTTTCCCAAATCGGGCGCGCCCGCGACGTGCTTGCCGCCGTCCCCGATCCGGAAGCGCTGGAAAAGGGGCTCTTTGCGCTCCGCGATCCCCGGTTCCCGGGACTTGCACCGACAGCGGGGCCCGCCTGGTTGGCGACCGACCCGGCGCGGCGCATCGTCGTCGACGGAGCCGGCTATCCACGCACCCTCGAGAGCCACCTCCCCGGGGAAATCCTTGCCCTTGCAGCGACGCAACCGTTCGGAATTCTTCGCGTAGAGGTCCTCGAAGCCCTCGAAGTCAAACGGGCCGATCTCCGCGCGACGCTCGCGCGTTTCCGCGAGGAGGATCTCTTCTGCGTCGTGGCGGTCACCCGCGACGGGCTCCTCCGCGGCGCCCTCGTGGTGCCTCGCGGGGAGCGCTACGCGTTTCTGGACGTCGAGGAGGCGATCGCCCTTCGTACGCTGGTTGATTTGTTCGCGGAAACAGCCGCACGGCGCGACGAAAAGCTCGCCGCGGCGGCCCGGGAGCGGGCCCTGGTGACCGATCGCGATGGGCGCGTGGAGCAGGTGTTGCGCCTTGAGCACGACGCCGTCCTCGCCTCGCGGCGCCACCGCCTTGCGACCGAGCGCCTCGCCCGGGCCGTCGGCGGCGCCGAAGGGGCTCCGTCCACAACCACGACGAACAGCCGCCAGCCGGGCTTCTACGGCACCGCGGCACGCGAGGCGGCGGAGCGACTTTCCCGGCGATTTGGAGCGTTTGCGCCGGCCTGGGTCGTTGCGCCGCCCGGCGTCGACCCGCTCCCGTTCTTCGCGCGCGCCCACCTCGGGAGCCCGCTCGCCGACGGCCCGTTTGTCGTCGTCGACGGTGGCGAGCCCCGCGATCGCGACCTCGCCCGCTGGCAGGACCCGGTCCGTTCGCCGCTCGCCGCCGCCGCCAATGGGCTGCTCGTCGTCCTCGACGCGTTGGCGCTTCCGCCAGCGATTTCCCAGCTGATCGGCGAAGCGATCGCCGCCCGCCGCCCCCCTTGGGACGACGCCGTCCCCCTCCAGACGGTCCTCGCCGTCGCGACTGTTGCCCCGCCCGATGGCGAAACCCAGAGCGTTTTCGCCGGCCGCCTCCTCGACGCCGCCCGCGCCCCGATCGTGCTCCCGCGGCTTCGGGAACGCCCCGAAGATCTTCGCTTTTTGATCACCGACGCGCTCGCCCGCCAGGCACTCCGCGTCCGCGGAAACGTGATGGGCCTCGATGACCGCGCCTTCGCCATACTCGTCGAGCACCCCTTCCACGACGACGACGTCGAGCTCCACGCCCTCATCGC
>JAAFHJ010000531.1 GCA_013298325.1 Myxococcales bacterium
GATCAAGTGCGATGGGGAGGATTTTCTTTGGGCCTACCCAGAAGAATCGGGATCCACCTGACGAAGCAGCAGATCCACCTGATAGTTGGATTTAAGACGGTATATGGTTCGTCCGCCTAGCCGCTGGCTCCTCGTTGATTAGGGCTTAACTATGCAAAACTCTCTGCTTCAGATGAACATAGACGCGCGGATCTCGGGAATCATTGCCCGAACCATCGACCTGCCGTTCGGGTTCTACATGCTCGATGATCCGTCGGACGCCGACTTTCGGCATCCAGCATTTTTGCCGATCTGGGACAACGGAACGAACGAAATATTTGGAGTATGGGTCGCCAGTGTCTCACCCCTGTCGTTCGCGTACGTCAGGTCTGTCCGAGAAGAAAGTTTGATTGAGCTTGTCGCAACGACTCCCGAGCAATTTATTGCCTGGATCGCCGTCTATGCCGTGGATATTGGCGAAAGTCGTGAGCCTGTTACCAAGTTCCTCACGGCATGCTCGGCACAGGTGGGATTCGACGAAATCGAGTCGGTCTCGCGCGGTGATCGCGATTTCTCACGACTCCTTCCGTATCGAGATGGCACGCTGAACCCAGAGCATCCTCCGCTTCTCAACGAGCCCCGCGAAAACGCCAGGGAATTGTTTTACTCGGCGGTCCGCGAACACGATGTGGAAGCAGCTTGGAAGCTCCTCAACGTGAGCGGGTGGTGGGACATCGATGAGCTAAAGCTAGCGTTTGACGCGCTTCTCAGAGAATTTCCAAACCTCAGGTCGATTGAGCCAATCCACAAGAGCTGGCTTGCATCCATCGACGCCTACCTCGCGTTGTAGCAACCGGCGGTCACCGCCTTCTGCGGGACGCGAACGCGCTCCGTGAGCGCCGCCACACACAAACAGAAAAAGCCCCAAGCATTCCGCTCGGGGCTCTCTCTGTTTCTTGGGCGCTTGGCGCCGCCTTCAGTCGCCGTTTCTAGGCGCGACAGTCGGCCATCAGCATCGGGGCGGTGTGCATCATCGTCGTCGTCATCGACGGCCCGTGAATCCCCTTGGCCATCTCGAGCGCCTCCTGCATCGTCTTGGCGGTCTCCCAGCCGAGGAGCTTCGGGATGTACTCGTTGTCGGCGCCAACGACGATCGTCCGCCCGAGGTGCTGGCGACCGGGCTCGCCCCAGTACCACATGTAAAACGGGTGGGCCGGGTGGTAGGCGTGGCCGGTGCGGTAGGCCTGGATATACGCGGGATTCTTGGCGAATTGCGCTTCGTACTTCTTGTGCATCGTCATCGCATCCCGGGTCTCCGGGAGGACGCCGTGGACGAACTCGACGTAAGCGGTGTGCTGCTCCTCGTCGAACTTGTCGGTGCACGGGTGGGTGATGATCATCGTCCCCCCCTTCTTCACGAGGGGGTCCCCCTTGTGAAGATTGAACAAATACCCGCTCGCCATGACCTGGACGAGGAGCGGATTGAGGAAGGCGTTCACGCTGTAGGGGCTAACAAAGGGGATCCCCGTCACAAGCACGTCGGCCTGGCCGCGAATCGGTACGATGTACTGCTCGGCGCTCTTGGCGAGCGTGTGGGCGTGGGCCGCTTCCGTCTCGCCGGCGAAGATTCCGGTGACTTCGTAGGGGGCCGGGACCTGCTCGAAAATCTTCTGGCGCATCCCCTGGGGGAGGCGATCGAGGGTCGCGATGAGGGTCTTCATCGCCGTCCGCTCCCAGGGGGTATGGTCGTCTTCCGGCTTTGAGAGCCAGGCGAGCGGCGCGTCGAACATCCGATTGTTGATCGTCGTCTCGATCGTGAAGACGTTGAGCGCCTTGTTCGTGAGGCGACCCATCCGCTGGAAGCTCTTCGACAGGCCGGAAACTTCCGGATCCATGTAGCTTCCCGGCTCACGGAGCGTCTGCGGGCGGTGGTGGTACTTGAGGCTCCGGTAGCCGGAAAGACCGACGGCAACCGACTTGTGCCCGCCGTTCATCGGGACGAAGTTCAAGTTCACATAGATGAGCAAATCGGACTCAACGGCCCGCTTGTTCAATTCGACTTCTTCACCGGCCTCCGTCGTGCCGACGTACTTCATCCCCTTGGGATCTTCGGCGTCGTGGTTGAAGAGGCGATCCGGGTAATAGGCGTTGAAGATCTTGTCGCCGACGATGTGGCGGATCTCGCTCCCCTTCATGCGCCGGTGGAAGGCGGTCGCGATGATCATCGTGACGTCGTCGATGCCGTGGTCGGCGAGCTGCTCAAGGACGACGGTGAGCACGCGCTCGCGGACGTCGGGGGCGCGCATCGGCGGGAGCGGCATCGAGAGGTCGTCGATGGCGATGACGACCTTCATCCCCGGCTTCAGCTTCGCGTACAGCGGCTCCGAGCCGTGGGGGTGGTTGATGGCGTAGCGGATCGCCGCGTCGACGTCCGGGAGCCCCTCCAGCGGCGGCTTCGGATAGATGACCCGCGTCCCCTCGGGCATGTCGGCGAGGACGAGGCGGTCCCCCGCGAACATCACGCGCGGGGCCGAGCTCTTGTCGAGGGTGCGAACTTGCGGGTGGCTCATCGGATCCTTGGGGCGAAAATCGTGCAGAAATCGGAAGATAGAAGGGGCAAGAGCGGCAAGAGCGGCGTTCAGCCGTTCTTGTTGAGCGAAAGCACCGGCCAGCCGTAGGTCTTCGCCAGGCGCTCCAGGCGGCCGTCCGGGTTGACCGCCGCCGGGTGGCCGACGACGCTCAGCATGGGGACGTCCGAATAGCTGTCCGAGTAGGCGAAACAGTCGGCGAGATCGTGGCCTTTCTCTTTCGCATGTTCGCGAAGGAGCTTGGCTTTCTCGGGTCCGGCGACGACGGGGCGCAGCAGCTTTCCGGTCGCGATCCCGTGCTTGTACTCGAGGCGATTGGCGATGACCGTATCGGCCCCGAGGTACTCGCGGAGGTGCTCCATCAGGAAATCGAGCGCCCCCGACACGATGACGACCTCGTGCCCCTCCCCCTTGCAGCGGGCGATCAGGTCCTTCGCCGCCGGAAAGAGGGCCGGTTTCATCACGCGGTCGAAGACCTCGTCGGAGAGCGCATGGAGCCGGTCCTGGCTCATCCCTTCGAAGGCGTAGAAGAGCGCTTCGTTGAAAAGCCGGCGATCCTGCAATTCTGCGAGGACAAGGCGCGGCGTACGAACGGCGGTCTCGGCAAGCTTCAAGAAGCTCCGGAACGGCGAGCGTTGGTGGAGCACATAGTAGAGCGTCGGATGGACCAGATTGGTCTTCACCAGCGTTCCGTCGACGTCGAAATAGCTCGCAGGCACGATGGCCCCCCTTTTCTGGGTTTGCCCTCCGATGTCAACTCACACGAGGCGAGAAGCGGCGTTCGCACCAGGGGCGGTTTGCGCGCAAATGCCGTAGTTGGCCTGGTATTTGAGGAGTCGACGCCATGAACTACCGACGCACTTTCTTGTTCACTTTCGTTCTCGGTCTCGTGGTTTCCGCGGCCCACCGTGCCCCTGCAGCCACAGGCGCCGTCGAGGCGACCGGCTACGGCGGCTCCAGCGACGCGAATTGGGCCTGCGGCCCGCGCTCCCAGGCCAACTACGGCGGCGTAGGCGCCCGCGTGAGCGTCCATCCGGCCCCGCCCGAGCCGCCGCCGGCGCTCGCCCCGTCGTTGCTCCCGTCGGCCGATCCTGCGGCTGCCGTTGTCAATGCGCCGCCGGAAGATGCGCCGGTCGTGCCGGTCACCACCGAAGAATTGCGCC